>NZ_JAMYOC010000004.1:0-284177 GCF_040319475.1 Mesorhizobium sp. M0904
ATGCACCGTGCTCTTGGCCGGGATGCGCACATCGCCGGCGAGCTTCCTGATCAGCAGCTCCCTGATCTTCCTGGCGCCCCAGTGCGGCTTGTCGCGCTTGCTCTCGACGATCAGCCGCTCGATCTGCTCGGGCAGTTGGTTGGCATAGCGTACCGGCCGCCGCGAGCGGTCGCAAAGCGCCTCCAACCCCTCTTGCCTGTAGCGGTTGAAGATCTTGTAGCCGGTCTTGCGCGAGATCCCGAACTCCCGGCACACCGCGCTCATGCCTTCTCCGTCGAGCAGGCGAGCCACAAAGCGAAGACGTTCCTCCATCACCGAACACTCTCTCCACGGCATCAACACCTCCCGGCAAAAACCGAAAAGTGTTACCTATGTGTCCGGTACAAATCGTCACCTATGTCTCGGGCCGCTCATCGGTCCATTCTGGACACATAGGTTACGGTTTATACCAGAGACATAGGTAACCGTTTGACCCGAAAGGGTTTTTGGGGTGGCTTGAGCCTACATGTCTCATCGTTGAAATAGCCCAGATCATGTCCACGAAGCTGACCAGCCAGATATGGTCCTCGCCCTGTTTGGTGCCCGACGGTCTGGCCGGCGAAGACCTGGCTGAGGTTGATCTTTTTGTCCAAAAACCTCATCCGACTTTGAGCGGCCATCCAGAAGGCCCGCTGCTGCACCCAGCTCCACCGACTGGGAAACCTTTGCCGAAGTTGACTGTTGTAGCTCCAAGACAGAGGAGAAGGTTGAATGGCTTCCGTCCGATACATCGTTGCGGACGTCGATGAGGCGGCCGCATTCTATCGAGACTATCTCGATTTCAAGATCGAAATGCGCAATCCGGGCAAGTTCGCCGCGCTGCTGCGTGACGACTTGACGCTGTATCTCAGCGCCCCAGGTGCGGGGAGCGGTGGTCAGGCGGGCGGCGTTCCGAAGCCGGGCGGGTGGAACCGATTTATGATCGTTACGAAGGGACTCGGTGTGCTCATTGAGCGGTTGCGCCGGGCTGATGCAAGATTCCGCGGCGACATCAGCGACGGCGGTGCCGGTCGCGCCATCTTGCTCGAAGATCCATCGGGCAACGTCATCGAGCTATTCGAGTTCAAGAAGGACTGAGCTTGAACAAATAGCCGGTGGTTGAGGGAATACGAATTCCCGCGATCAATGTGAATTGCCGCGCGTTTGCGAGTTGTTACTCCATAGTTCGACTCAGAACCACGCAGAGGAGCGCGAGCCCGAGCACGACCGTTGTCACGACGTTGACCCTTTCGGCTTTGGCGATGCTGTCGCCACGTCGCTGCCCTGGTCTCCTGTTGCAGAGCCCCGGATGTTCCCGACCAGGTGGACCCACTTCCTCTCGGCGATCCGATTGGCCGATGCACCGAGAAACAGCGCCAGTATTGCCAAGCCTACGCTCAGCGTTGTCCACACGCCGCGGGCACCGGCCACGTACATCCACACGCCGGTCGCAACCGTCAGAAAGGCCAAGACAGCATAGAAGGGGCCGGTGCCGTAGCGCCGCGCGAGCGTCTGCAGGAATCCGACGCCGGACGGCCCCGCTTGAACGACGGCGGGGCCTATGACCACCACATAAAACACGGCTGCGCCGAACCAAGTCCCGAGCAAGGCAACAAAGATCGGAATCAGTGGGTTGGTCGGTTCCATGATGATATCTCCTTTGTCTCACCCCAGGCCGTTGAAAGGGGAGTTGTCACATCGGATGGGCGTCGTCCGTCATCACTGTGACGGACAGCGATGGGAAAATGTGACAGATGGAACCGGATCAATGGCTGGCAAAGCGCTTCGAAGCTGATCGCACGCATCTGCGGAAGGTTGCATACCGCCTGCTCGGTTCATCGACAGAGGCCGACGATGCAGTGCAAGAAGCGTGGCTGCACCTCAGCCGCTCAGATGCCCGGAGCGTCGACAATCTTACCGCTTGGCTCACTACAGTCGTTGCGCGCGTCTGCCTCGACATGCTGCGGGCGCGCAAATCACGCGCGGAGACTCTGCAGGCGCTCTCCGAGTGGGGCGCGGATTCGGGAGACGCCGCGGACCTCGACAAGGAATTAGCGATTGCCGATTCGGTCGGCCTTGCGTTGAGTGTCGTACTCGAAAAGCTTGCTCCTGCCGAACGTGTCGCCTTCGTGCTGCACGACGTCTTTGATGTGCCCTTCGAAGAGATTGCCCCTATCGTCGGCCGCACCCCGGTCATGGCGCGGCAACTGGCAAGCCGAGCTCGTCGTCGCATACGGGGTCAGCCCACTGTTTCCGCTGCTGAATTGGACAGGCGACGGCGGCTTGTGGATGAGTTTCTTAACGCAGTTCGTTCCAGCAACATTGATGCGATCGTGGCTCTCCTCGACCCGGACCTCGTTATCCGTGTTGATTCGTCTGCGGCTCCTGACGGAAGAGCGCTGGAAGCACATGGGTCCACAACAGTTGCGAGGGGGGCTCTTGCCTTCGCGGCACGTACGCGATTCGCGACGCCAATGCTTCTGAACGGGACGCCAGGGATTGTTGTGGCGCCGACCGGACGTGCGCGATATGCACTGACGATAGACGCGGCAGGGGAGAAAATCCGAGCCATCGAAGTGATCGGCGATCCCGCTCGCCTGAGTCAGATCGATTTTGCCACGCTCAACTCACCAGATTAGCACAAGTCGCGACTTATGATTTGTCGCTACATCCAGCTGCCTGCCGTTGTCGATGGCGTGCGAGAATTATCTGGACCATGGCGCCAGCAACACCGGTCAAATGTCGATGAAAACGTCTTCGGCATCTCGGATCCCGCTCTGACCACAACCTACAGACCGAGGGCGCAGCCGTCCTTGCGCGGTTCAGAACCGCCCAGCAGGGTCCCGTTTGCCCAATCGATGCGAATGGCCTGCGCACCGCCGATCGGGTCTGTGGCAGGAATGATTTCGAAACCGCGTCGGCTAAGTTCAGCTAGGGTTTCGCCAGCGAGCCCGTGTTCGGCCTGGACCTTCATCGTGCCGGTGACGGGGGCGATCCGCGGCAGATCGATCGCCTCCTGCAGATCCATCCCGAAGTCGAGCACTTTCGTCAGCAGGTGCGCATGGCCCATTGCCTGGTAGTAGCCACCCATGACGCCGAAAGGCATTTCTGCCCGGCCGCCTCTCGCAAGCATCCCGGGTATGATGGTATGCAAAGGTCGCTTGTTCGGCGCCACTGCATTAGGGTGCCTGGGGTCAAGCGAAAAGCTTTGCCCGCGATTGTGCAAGACGACACCGGAGCGTGGCGAGACCAGGCCCGAGCCAAAGCTGTCGAAGACCGAGTTGATGAAACTGACCGCATTGCGATCCTTGTCGACAACCGCAACATAGACCGTGTCGCTGTGCAGCGGCATATCGAACGCCGGCAGATCCGCGCGGGCGCGCTTTAGGTCAATCATGCCGGCCAGACGATCGGCCCAGGCATTCGACAACATGTCGGCCACCGGGACCTCGGACATGTCGGGATCGGCGACGAGCAGGTCACGCGCGGCGTAAGCGAGGCGCGTTGCTTCAATTTCCAGGTGAAGCCGGTCCGCGGATTGCGGATCGCCGTGGGCTTCGAAGCGCGAGAGGATGTTTAGAATCAGCAGGGCGATCACACCCTGGCCATTCGGCGGACATTCGAACACATCGCAGCCTCGAAACGCCGCGCTGATCGGGGTCACGTACTCGCCTGTTGCCGCGGCGAAATCTTCGAGTGTGTGCAATCCGCCGAGCCCACGAAGATAGGCGACCATGTCTTCGGCCACAGGGCCAGTGTAGAAGGCCTCTCGTCCCTTCTTGGCGATCAGCCGCAGCGTTGCAGCCAACTCAGGCTGGCGATGCACTTCGCCAACGTCTGGCGCGCGGCCGTTTGGCAGGAAAATCCGTTTCGCCGTAACATCAGAGGCCAGAAGTTCTTCTTCCAACGCCCAATCACGATGGACCCGCGGTGAAATGGCGTAGCCTTCCTCGGCGAAACGTATAGCGGGGGCCAGAATTTGATCGAAGGGCATATGTCCATGATCAGCGTGCAATCTGGTCCATGCATCGATGGCTCCCGGGATGGTGACGGAGCCAGGAGAATTGCGGACCACCTCGGCCATGCCACGTTCGAGGAACCAGTCAATTGTCAGGGCGGCGGGTGTCCTGCCCGATCCGTTGTAGGCGATGACCTCGCCGGATCCGTTTCGCGACAGAAGAGCGAAGCAGTCGCCTCCAATGCCGGTCGAGGCTGGCTCGACGACACATTGCACGGCGCAGGCTGCGATGGCGGCATCCATGGCGTTGCCGCCGGCCGCCATGATCTCCACCGCCGTCAGGGTCGCCGACGGATGAGAGGTGGCGGCCATGGCCTCGCGTGAAACGACAACCGAGCGCGTTGGTTTCTCAAAATTTCGCATGCTATGCCCTTCTGGTCGTGCTCAAGAGGCGGCGTCGCTCATCGTCGAGGGGCGGTGCCGCAGATGCCGCGACATCCAGTATTCGAGTGCCGCCAAGGCACGGATGATCGCGAAGTTCAAAGTGAGATAAATGGCGCCCGCGCAGATGAAGACTTCAAAGGCGCGGTAGGTCTGGGAGATCAATCCCTGGGCAATTCCAGTCACCTCCATCAAGGTTACGATGGAAGCCAGAGACGTGCCCTTGATCATCAGGATGATTTCATTGCCGTAACTCGGCAGCGCCTGGCGAAAGGCCAGCGGCAGGATAACGTGCCGATAGGTCAAACAGGTGGACAGGCCGACAGACCGGGCCGCTTCGACAAGGCCGTGTGGCACCGATTGAATCGCGCCGCGCAGGATTTCGCTGCCATAGGCGGTGGTGTTGAGTGTCAGCGCGATGATTGCGCACCAGTAGGGTTCGCGGAAAACGGCCCATAATCCAATTGCCGACAGTTGGTGCCGGAACTGACCAAGGCCATAATAGGTCAGAAAAATCTGCACCAGCAGGGGCGTCCCCCTGAACACGGCAACGAAGCCACGGATCGGCAGGACGACGAAGGGCGATTCCGATTGCTGGGCAAGCGCCAATGTGACGGCAAGAACGAAGCCGGCAACGATGGAAGTCAGGGCCAGTTCCATCGTAAGCGGCAGGCCGGCGAGTAGTTTCGGCAGGATTTCGAGGAAAAACCTGAAATCTATCATGCCGACCGGACGCGCCACGGCGCCTTTCGTTCCAGACGGTAAAAGGCATTGCCCGTGACGGAAGCGATAGCCAGATAGAGCAAGGCTGCAGCAATGTAGAAGATGAACGGTTCACGGGTCGAACCTGCGGCGATCTGTGCCTGGCGCATCAGTTCAACGAGGCCGATTACCGATATCAGCGACGAGTCCTTCAGAACCAATTGCCACACATTGCCGAGGCCTGGCAGCGCGTATCTCAGGAGCTGGGGAAAAATAATCTGGCGCAGCCGCTGCAGCCGGTTGAGACCAAGCGCGCAAGCGGCATCGTGCTGTCCCTGGTCGATGGCGACGTAAGCCCCTCGATAGACCTCGGCTTGATAGGCGCCCGAGATGATTGCGATAGCCAAGGTTCCAGTGGCAAAGGCCGGAACGCCAACGAATCCGGACCCGCCCAGGCTATGACCAAGCGAGGTCAGGGCGACACTACCTCCATAGTAAAGCAGATAAATGGTCAGAAGGTCGGGCACGCCCCTGAAAACCGTGCAATAGCCAAGGGCCAAGAACCTTAGCAGTTGGGAGTTGTGGAGACGCCCGGCCGCTGCCAGCCCGCCAAATACAGCGCCAAGCGCAAAGCCCAGCACAGACAGGAGCACTGTGATCGAGGCCGCCATGAGAAGAGCAGCCCCCCAACCTCCGTTCTGGAAACCAAGCAGCTGGAATGCGTCAACCATTAATGCCCCCGGCAGGACGAACGGCTCAGCTCCGAAACGGGTCAGGAATGGCCGTTCGCCGGCAAGCGCCTACTTGACTGGAGTGACGTCGCTCTTGAGCCATTTAAGCGACAGGGTTTTGATCGTGCCGTCGGCGGTCGCGGCGTCGATGGCGCCGTTGAGCATGTCTTTCAGCTTGGTGTCCTCTTTGCGGATACCGGCCCCGGAGCCAAGACCGAAGAGACCCCCGACAAATCTTGGTCCTGCAAGCGTATAGTCGCTGAACTCCGGTTTGCTCAGCGTGGCAGCCAGCGCTGTCTGCTGTGCGAAGAGCGCGTCGATGCGACCCGCGGCGAGATCGAGATCGTGTTGCTCGGTGGTCTTGTATTCGCGAATCTCGGCGACGTCCGAGAAGTATTTTCTTACAAATTCCAGGTTTGCCGTCGCAGCCTGAACTCCAATGATCTTTCCCTTCAGCAATGGCTTGAGCCTGTCGATTGCCGCTTGCGCAGAGGCTTCATTGTCCAGCTTGAACCGCTCGTTGGAAATGCCGAGCTTGCCCAGTTCGCTATCCTTGGCGACCGCGAAACCTGAGGGATCCACCGCATATGGCTGGGTAAAATCGATGACCTTCAGACGTTTTTCGGTGATGAACATGCTCGCCATGATCACGTCGAACTTGCCGACGGTCAGCGCGGGGATCATGCCGTCCCAGTCCTGTGCGACTATCTTGCACTCGATCTTCATTCGCCCGCACAGATCATTGGCGAGATCGACCTCGAAGCCGTCCAG
This sequence comes from Mesorhizobium sp. M0904, assembly GCF_040319475.1. Classification (NCBI taxonomy): domain Bacteria; kingdom Pseudomonadati; phylum Pseudomonadota; class Alphaproteobacteria; order Hyphomicrobiales; family Phyllobacteriaceae; genus Mesorhizobium; species Mesorhizobium sp. M0904. The sequence continues at coordinate 6,622 of NZ_JAMYOC010000004.1, forward strand.
TTTGCCGTCGGCCGTTGTGAAGTTCCAAGGCGCGTAGGCTCCTTCGGTGGCAATGGTAATTGCCTTTGGCGTTTCTTGTGCGACAGCGGCCTGGACCAGGCCGAACAGGACCGACGCAATGGCTGCGATGCGGCTAATTTTCATGTCAATCTCCTCTTTTGCCGGTGTGGCAGTTCCCTTTCGTCGTGCCGGATTATCTTCCGGCTTCAACGATTTAGATGGTATTCCTAGCGGCGGCCGGGACTTGCAAAGCTAGCCAGAAGCGGCGCTGTCTCGACGATATGATCCCGCATGACGATCTCTGCCTTGCCGGCATCACCTGACCGCAACACCTCGATCAGGATCTCGTGCTCGGCGCGCGCGCTGGCGGGTTTGTCGACATAGTCGAACCAGATGCGCAGGTAGGGCTCGATCACGACGTGCAGGCTGGCAATCTGCCGGACCAGCTTGGCTCTGTTGCTCAATTGGCAAATCTGCAGATGGAAGGCCTGATGGCGCACGACCCAGTCGCTGCTGCCGGTCTGGCTGGCGCGCTCCATCCGGTCGAGCTGGCGTTCCAGTTCTTCAAGCACTTCGACATCGATGTGCGGCATGGCAAGCCTCACCGCCAACCCTTCGAGCACGGAGCGTATTTCAAAGGTTTCGTAGATCTCATCGAGGGTAAGCCCGGCGACGATGCAGCCACGGTTCGGGCGAATGACCACAAGACCTTCCGCAGCCAGTTGGCGGAATGCTTCGCGAACCGGCATGCGGCTCATGCCGATTTCCGTCGCGATCTCTTCCGGGATCAGCCGGTCCCCGGCCCGGTAACGCCCCATCCTCAGGGCCCGCTGAATGTGGCGATAAGCCTCCTCCTCGGCGGTCGTGATACCCAACGGCTCGATTGCGTCTGCTGCCACGTCCTTGGTCCGGTCAAAAGCGTATCTGTGTATCCACTTATCCAGTTGTCGAGACCTGTGTCAAGCACAGAAGCTTGCGCAGTTAGAATTTCTGTTGTGAGAATAAGCACTTGATCGGGGACATCGGGCAAGCGCACCGTGGTCAGCTAAGCCGCTGATCGGCCGCTTTTCGCCGCCCACGCGTCGGAAACCGTCGACGCCACCGAACTTTACAAAAAGGCCCGCCGCTCCATTTGCGAAGCGGCGAGGCCCCATATTCGGGGACGATCGCCGGAGTGTTCCCCGGCATTGCTTACAGTGCAATTCAGGTGCCAGAATTGTTGACCCAAAACGGGTCACCGCACCGGAGGCGCGAGCGCGGACATTCCGCGATCACGCTACTGCCGCGCATTGCCATTCCTGCTACGTTATTTTGCGGCGGACCTGATTTTTCCGCCTGGCCGGCGCTCGATCAGGCAACTTACCCCAACGCGCCCCCCAGTGGCGCCGGCCATTTTTCACAACCTTGGAGCGCGGGTGCGCCGGCGCCGTTGAGCTGTCAGCACCTATGGCAATCCGCCAGCGAGCCGCTTTGTCCAGCCTGCAACCATCAGTCCGCACGCAATTCCCACGCAGTCGGCAACCCAGTCGAACAGATCCGGGTCGCGCCCTATCAGTTGCACGGCCTGAAGCCCCTCGATCGCTGCGCCCGTGAGAACGAGCAATACGATCAGCTTCGCCTTGCGTTCCGGCCAGCCGAGACTTCCGAGAGCCGCCAGGACGACGAAGGCGGCGGCGTGATTGAGCTTGTCGTGATCAAACGTGAAAGCCAGGCCAAGACCCAGCAGGAGCTGCTCCGGCAAAAGGGCGAACAGCAGAACGCCGGCAAACGCGGCCGGAAAGGCAATCCTTGCCACGATCTGATAGGAATCCAGGCGCAACAAGGATAAAATGGCCTTTCGTCCGAAATCTGCGGGGGGAACACCACCGGCCAGAGCGAGCGCGGCGTCCAATTTCGGCCGTCGGGGCGTCCGGTGCATCGTCAGAATGAATGAATGCCTCGGGTCAGCCGCTGCACAGGCCGGGCTCGTGGCGAGTGCAATAGGCCAGCGGTAGCTTCCGCGATCACGCAATTCCCTGCCGCGCTGACCCGGCTACTATCTGGCTGCGGCGGACCTGATTTCCGTTTGGCCGGCGCTGCGTCGGGGCACCTTACCCATGCCACACGAATCGGCGCCGGCCAGAATTCCACCGATTGCGCAAAGGGGTCAAAAGCCCGCCGCCCTGTCGGACGACGGGCTCCGTTGCCTGGGCGCCAGGGCGCCGCGGTAGCGACTGATGCTATTAATGCTCCCGCAGGTCTCCAATATGCTGCTGCCGAACGGCGTTGCGCATCGGCTAAACAAACGAAGCCCGCGCCTCTGGCGGAGGGCGCGGGCCGACCGGGTTTGCACCCCGATCTGCAGCAGAAACCCGGGAGGTTCCCGCTGCTTAGGATAACAATTAGAGACTTCTAATGTTCCAGTCTAGGGAAGATGCGGCTGCACCAGAAACCTCATGGTCGGCGCGATGACGATCGAGGCGTCAGTTCGTGCGCAAGTCGATCTGGAAAATACGCTCGTCGAAATGCTGCGTTTCGACGGCAAAGGTCAAAGCCACTTCGAGGACCATACCGCCACGGTCGTCCCGGACCTTGACTGCAATCCTGCGGTGAGGAAGGCCATCCCTGGCCATCTCGGCCAATGTGCGAAGGGCTTCTTTCCTGACCAGCGGGAAATCGTCATATAAGGTTCCCTGATCGTCGGAATAGACGATTCCGTCTTCATCGGAATCAAAGAAGTAGTGGGGCATTGCGCTTGGCCGAAGCTCGGCATCCGGGCACGTTGTCGGCAGATGGCCGCGATCTCGGCCAATCGCGATCAGTGCCTCTCCACCGTTGGCTTCGCCGCCATCTCACTTGCGCTCGCGCAATGCCTTCACCGCCTGCGAGAGGATCATCCGGTCGCCGCCGGTCCTTTTGATCAGCTTGCTCACCTGGCTGGGCGAAACACCATTTTCCCGCGCGAAATATTCGACCTCGTAATACTCATCCACCGAAACACGCTTGCGGTCGCTGAAGTCTCGCTTGCTCTTGTCGTCGGCCATTTCTGTTCTCCTCGCCCCTTCTCTTCGCTTCCGGGGGTCAGCTTTGACGCACGCAGCAATTTGAGGTTTCGCTCGCCACAAACTGACGGGCGAACCTATCGGCGCAGGAAGGGACAGGCTGCGCAGCTGTCGGGTTCGATCGGAGTGGAACAGCCAAGATCGGTGCGAGCAACCGTCGACTTTTCCATGGAATCCTCCCGGCACGTGCAGCCCGAAACGGCCACGCGCCGCCACGGTTCCGGGTCACGCGGCAAACCCACCCTTTGCGCGCACGGATCAGACTTAGGTCCTGCGGTAACACGTCGGTTGGTCCCTGCCGGGCAGGACCGAAGCCCCGTCGACGGAACGTTTTCAGCTGCCTTCCGTTCGAGTGAGCCTTGGCGTGAAGAGCGGACCGAGTTCGCAAAGGAGACGATCCATGAGAATGCATTTTTCCACCGCAGTGGCGGGATTTCTGCTGCTGGCAGGCGTCGGAGCCGTTGCGGCGCAAGACGTCGTCATCGAGCCGGAGCAGGAAACGGTCATCAAGGAGTATGTGAAGAAGCAGCCGCTGGCCTCGGTGAAAATCCCTGGGGTGGAGCTCAATATCGGCTCAACGCTTCCCGATACAGTCGAGCTTCATGAAGTCCCCAACGTCAAATACCGCTATGTCGTCGTCGACAACCGCACCGTCGTCGTCGATCCCGGCACGCGCAAGATCGTCAAGATCATCGAGTGACGTGAAAATTCAGGCAGCCGCCACCCGCCGCTCAGAATGAGCGGCGGGTGACGTTTGCGTTAGGCGGCTCCGCGGCGTCGTCGCTCGGCAGGAACCCGCCGTACATGGACGGCCGGGGGGCCTCACAGGCAGTTTCAATGCGAACAATCAGCAGACTTTTCGATTCCCATGACCAGGCGGCGCGTGCCGTCGAAACGCTTCAGGCAGCAGGAATTGCGCGCCACCAGATCAGCGTCATCGGACCCTACGATGATGAAATCGGCGCCGTCTTGCGCGGTCCAGGCAGCGGTGCCGCCCTTGGCGCGGCGGCGGGTTTGTTGGCCGGCCTCGGCGCCTTTGATATCCCAGGCGTCGATCCCGTCGGCGCGGGATGGCTGGCATCTACCCTCGTCGGTGCAGCCTTGGGCTGCATTGCCGGCAGGCTTTTCGACACATTGTCCGATAGCGGCAAGCAGCCAGGCCGGCGGGATGCCGAACAGGGTGTGATCCTGGTGCTGGCGCACGTCGATGAAAGGCAGGCCGACACCGCACAGGCGGTGCTTGGAGCTTCCGTTCAGGCAACGCAGTCTTTGGCCAGAGCGGCCTGAAGATTCAACTCCTGCAAAGCGCTTGACCAGACCGCACAGCGGGGCGATCAAGGCACGCACCCAAAAATCTCTGGCAAGCCGCCGCCAGAAAGTGTTGAACACCGTGCCAATCACATTCGGCGAGCGGTTGCGCTCGGCGAGGCTTGATGATTTGCTGTCGGTTTGCGGAGAACGAATGATGCATGAGCCTGTCGGTCAAGACGAATATGGGTCGACCAGCCCGTTCGATCCGGACGATCTGTCGAGGTTGAACGCAATCGGCCCGAGCGCCGGCGGCAACGATTTCGAAAAATACGCAGTCGCCGTGATCATCGTGTTCGGCGCCCTGATCATCGGCGGCCTGATGGCTGCCGGCTTGAGCTTCGGGCGCCGCAGCACCTTCTTTTTCGCGCTTGGCGGCGCCACTGCAGCATGGATATCCGGCAATGCGCTTCTGCTCGACCGGCCGCGCATCTACGCGCTGTTCGTCGGCATCGCGGCGCTGATGCTGATTGCGTCGACAATCGCGCTGGTCACCTGAAGCAAGGCGCAATCTTCTTGTTGACCATGATCTTATCCGAAAACCGGTTCCCACTTTTTGGGGTTTAATACCCGATAGCCTTGCCGGCTGCGGCGCGGCTGTCGATGGCGCCATTGTAGCGGGCGCCGCCACCCTTCTCGATTTCCGCCAGGCTCTTGCCGCCGACCAGGATGCCGGCCGCCTGGCCCCAGGTCGTGTCGGCAAGATCGAGACGGTAGCCCATGCCGGTAAGCAGCTTTTCGGTATCGGGCGACAGGCCGAAAGGTTCGATATAGACCGTGTCGGGCAACCATTGGTGATGGATGCGCGGTGCGTCGATGGCCTCCTGGATGTTCATGCCGTGGTCGACGACGTTGACGATCGCCTCCAGCGTGATGGTGATGATGCGGGAACCGCCGGGGCTGCCGATGACCATGAACGGCTTGCCGTCTTTGGCGAGGATGGTGGGGCTCATCGACGACAGCGGCGTCTTTTTCGGCGCGATCGCATTCGCCTCGCCCTGGACCAGGCCATAGAGATTGGGCACGCCGGGTTTCTGGGTGAAATCGTCCATCTCGTTGTTGAGCAGGATGCCGGTGCCGGCGGCGACGACGCCGGCGCCGAACGAGCCGTTCAGCGTGTAGGTTACCGCGACGGCATTGCCATCATTGTCGATGATCGAAAAATGCGTCGTCTCGCTGCTCTCGCCAAAGCCCTTCGGCATCAATTCCTGCGAGACGCCGGCCCGGAACGGATCGATCTTTTCGCGAATTTCCCTGGCGTAATTCTTGTCGAGCAGTTTTGCGACCGGATTGTCGACGAAGCCGGGATCGCCGAGCGCCGAATTGCGGTCGACATAGGCGTGGCGCATCGCCTCGACCATGACGTGAACCGTCTCGGCCGAACCGGCGCCGAGATAGGACAGCGGGTAGAACTCAAGCACGTTGAGGATCTCGCAGATGATGACGCCGCCGGAGCTTGGCGGCGGCGAGGAAATGATCTCGTAGCCGCGATAATTGCAGGTCACCGGCTTGAGCTCGCGCACGGCATAATTTTCGAAATCCGCCTTGGCCAGAATGCCGCCCTTCTCGCCGCTCGCCTTGACGATGGCGTCGGCGATCGCACCTTTGTAGAAGGGATCCACGCCGCGTTCCGAAATCGCGGCAAGCGAGGCCGCGAGATCGGCCTGGATAAGGCGCTCGCCGACGGCATAGGGCTTGCCGTCCGGCTTGAGGAAAATGACGGCCGCCGCTGGGTCCCTGGCCAGCCGCTCGGCGCCGCCCAGGAGCGAGGCCACATCGCCCTGCTCCAGCACGAAACCGTCCTTGGCATAGCGGATAGCCGGCGCCAGCAAATCCTGCCGCGTCAGCGTGCCGTATTTCTCCCGCGCCATCTCGAAGCCGGCCACCGAACCGGGCACGCCGACCGCCAGATAGCCGTCGAGACTGGCGCCCTTTACCGGCTTGCCGTCCTTGTCGAGATACATGGTTTTGGTCGCGGCGAGCGGCGCGCGCTCGCGGAAATCGACGAAGGTCGAACGGCCGTCCTTGAAGCGGATGGTCATGAAGCCGCCGCCGCCGATGTTGCCGGCGGTCGGGTAGACGACAGCCAGAGCGTAGCCGACAGCGACCGCTGCATCGACCGCGTTGCCGCCCTTCTTCAGCACCTCGACGCCGACTTCCGACGCCAGATGCTGGGCGGTCACCACCATGCCGTGCTCGCCCTTCGCCGGCTGCGGCGAGGCGGCAAAGGCGAGGAACGGCACGAAGGTCAGGGTGAGGGAAAGGGTGACGGCGATTAGGGTTCGGCGGGTGTTGTGCATGGCCGTTCTCCGAGGCGTGGGTAGGCCTAGGAAACGCGCTTGGAGAGGTTGAGTCTACTGACATTAATGGGAAGATATGGCGAGGCTTGCGCCTTCTATCGACACCATTCATGGCACCCATTCATGGCGGAGAGGAACCCAAGCTGAAATGAAGCCACGATCCAACGCTGACAAGCAATTTTGTTCTTGCTTTGTGCCGGCAGCTATGCTACTAATTTGGGTATGGTGCTATTTGGCTCCAACGACCCGCCTCAGGCGGGTTTTTCATTTTCACCAGCATCAAACAATCCCGCCGCCGACGCTCGCCACCGCCGGCCGTTCCGCTGCAACCTTCGCCCGGTAGCCGGCGGCGCGGTAGGCGGCGACTGGATCGATGGCGCCGCCTGTCTTCAGCCGTGCCGTGGCAAGTATCGGCTCGACATCGGTGCGATAGGCTATCTTCAACGTCTGCGTCGCCATCAGCGCGTCGTTGGTATCCTGGAAGCCTTCGAGCGCCCTGCGGTCGACCAGCAGCGCCTGCGCATAGGCGCGCTGCACTTCTATCGCCGACAGCATCAGGCTTTCGATCGGATCGGTGATGTTGTGGCTCTGGTCGAGCATGTGGGCCGGATCGAAGCCTTCGGCGCCTGAAAGCTCGGCATCGACCAGTTCGTTGAAGACCAGAAAGAGGCGGTAGGGATCGATCGAGCCGGCGTCGAGGTCGTCGTCGCCATATTTCGAATCGTTGAAGTGGAAGCCTCCGAGTTTTTTGAACTGGATCAGCCGCGACACGATCATCTCGATATTGACGTTGGGGGCGTGATGGCCGAGGTCGACCAGGCAGAACGCCTTGTCGCCAAGCTCTTTGGCGATGATGTAGTTGGTGCCCCAATCCTGCACGACGGTCGAATAGAAGGCCGGCTCGTACATCTTGTGCTCGGTGAACAGCTTCCAGTCGTCCGGCAGCCCGGCGTAGATCTCCTTCATCGCGTCGAGATAGCGCTCGAATGCCTTGGCGAAGTTGACCTGGCCGGGGAAGTTCGAGCCGTCGCCGATCCACACCGTCAGCGCTTTCGAGCCCAGCGTCCTGCCGATCTCGATGCATTCGAGGTTGTGCTCGACCGCCTGCCGGCGTGTTGCTGCATCGGCATGCGACAGCGAGCCGAATTTATAGGAAAGCTTCTGGTCGCTGGCGTCGGAGAAGGTGTTGGAGTTGATGGCGTCGAAGCCGAGACCGAAGCGGGATGCCGCCTGCTTCAGCCGGTTCGGATCGGCCTTGTCCCAGGGAATATGCAGCGAGACGGTCGGCGTCGCCTGCGTCAGTTGCCGGATGACGGCACAGTCCTCGATCTTGTCGAAAATGTCGCGCGGCTCGCCAGCGCCTGGAAAACGGGCAAAGCGGGTGCCGCCGGTGCCGACGCCCCAGGACGGAATGGCGACCGCGAATTTCTCGACCTTGTCTCTGACAGCGTCGATGGCGATGCCGCGGCGGTCGAGGCGCTCGCCGAGAGAGTCGTAATCGCGCTTGAGGTCGGCGTTGCGCGCGGCATTATGCTTGTCGACGAGGTCGACGGAGATGATGGTTTCGGACATGGTTCCTCCCAAATGCGTTCGGTTGGCGCTGCCCCTTACCCGCCTGCCGGCACCTTCTCCCCCGGGGAGAAGGGTAAAGTTCCGGCCTCGGCGCCAACCCCTCAAAGACGGTCGCTTATCGCGTAAAACTCTGTGCGTTGCCGGCGTCGACGTTGATGATGTTGCCGGTCGATTTTGCCGACATATCGGAGGCGAAGAAATAGATCGCTTCGGCGATGTCCTCTGGGAATACCGAGCGCTTCAGCATCGAACGCGAGCGGTAATGCTCCTCGAGATCGTCGGTCGACATCTTGTAGGCGGCGGCGCGCTGTTCCTTCCACTCGCCGCTCCAGATCTTCGAGCCGCGCAGCACGGCGTCGGGATTGACGACATTGACCCTGATCTGTGCTTCCGCCCCTTCCAGCGCCAGGCAGCGTGCCAGATGGATCTCGGCGGCCTTGGCCGTGCAATAGGCGGCGGCGTTGGGCGATGCGGCAAGCCCGTTCTTGGAAGCGACGAAGACGATGTTGCCGCCGATGTTTTGCGCCCGGAACAGCCGGAACGCTTCGCGCGAAACCAGGAAATAGCCGGTCGACAGGATGTCCATGTTCTTGTTCCACAGCGCCAGCGTGGTGTCCTCGATCGGCGCCGAGGTTGCCAGGCCGGCATTCGACACGAGGATATCGATGCCGCCGAATTCGACCGCCGTCTCGGCAAAACCGGAGATCACCTGGTCCTCGGACGTGACGTTGATGACGACGGGCCGCACGAAATCCTTGCCATAAGCCTTGGCAAGCTCCTCATTGGCGCTGGCAAGGGCTGCTTCGTCGATGTCGGCCAGCACGACGCACGCGCCTTCGCGCAGCAGCCGGTTGGCGGTGGCCCGGCCGATGCCGCCGGCGCCGCCGGTGACCAGCGCGATCTGGCCGGCAAGGGCCTTTGGTTTCGGCAGGCGCTGCAGCTTTGCCTCTTCGAGCAGCCAGTATTCGATGTCGAAGGCTTCCTGGTCGGGCAGGCCGACATAGGCCGACACCGTCGAGGCGCCGCGAATGACGTTGATGGCGTTGACGTAGAATTCGCCTGAAATGCGCGCCGTCGCCTTGTCGCCGGCGAAGGTGAACATGCCGACGCCGGGCACCAGATAGACCACGGCGTTGGGATCGCGCGCCGGCGGCGAATCCGGGTGCTTGCAGCGGTCATAATAAGCCTGATAGCCGACGCGATACTCCGCCACGTCATCGGCAAGACGGGCAATGACGGCATCGACGTCGGGATTTTGAGGGTCGAACTCGATGACCAGCGGCCGGATCTTGGTGCGCAGGAAATGGTCCGGGCAGGACGTGCCGAGTGCCGCCAGCGGCCGCAAATCCCTGGAATTGACGAATTCGAGCACGGCAGGCGAATCATCGAAATGGCCGAGCTTGTGGCTGTTCTCGGAGATCAGGCCGCGGATCCTCGGCATCAGTTTTGCGGCCACGGCGCGACGCGCCGGCGCATCGAGGGATTTGACGACTTCGCCGCCGAAGATCGGCTTGCCCTGGCTCTTGCGCTCGAACCAGTCGATTGCCTGATTGATAACCGAGATCGTGGTCTCGTAGCATTCCTTCGGCGTGTCGCCCCAGCTGAACAGACCATGGCTGGCCAGCACGACGCCCTTGGCGTCGGGGTTCTCGAGGCAGAATTTCTCCAGCCACAGGCCGAGTTCGAAGCCCGGACGTTTCCATGGCAGCCAGCCGATCGTGTCGCCGAAGATCTCCTTGGTCAGCGCCTGCGAATCCTTGGCGGCGGCAATGGCGATGATGGCGTCGGGATGCATATGATCGACATAAGGCTTCGGCACGAAGGCATGCAGCGGCGTGTCGATCGAGGCCGCGCGCGGGTTGAGATTGAAGGTGCAGTGAGGCAGATAGCCGACCATCTCGTCTTCATGTTCGAGGCCGCGATAGAGACCCTTCAGCGCCCGCAGTTTATCCATGTACAGTGTGGCGAAGCCGTCGAGCTTGATCGAGGCGCTGTCGCCGCCCGAGCCCTTGACCCACAGCACTTCCACGCTTTCGCCGGTGAGCGGATCGTTTTGCCAGATCTTGGAGGAGGTGTTGCCGCCGCCATAATTGGTGACGCGCTTGTCGGAGCCAAGGACGTTCGAGCGATAGACCAGACGTTCCGGTTCGCTCATTGCTTGCGCTTTTGCGTTATCCCAAAGATTGGCGAGGCGCGTGCCGGAGCGCTTGTCGAGCATAGGTATCCTCCCTTTGGGACACGCAAACGGCGCCGGTCCCTTTTGTACGAATTTCTACGCAAGCGGCTGTCTTGTCAATCACAAACGATCAATATCAGTCATATTGCATTGCACAATGAAATTATCTGATCGGAAATGATTGACACTGCGCGCTTTGGGTGCCTAGATGCTCAAGCAGGGAGGAACCATGCACGAGAAAGAGCGCCACAGGATCATTTTGTCCGCCGTCCAGGAAAAACCTGTGGTGACGGTGCAGGAGATGGTCAACCTGACGGAGTCGTCCGAGGCGACGATTCGGCGCGACATCGCGGCATTGCACGTGCAAAAACGCCTGCGCCGGGTGCGCGGCGGTGCAGAGGCGCTTTCGCCGCCGCAGTTCATCGGCCTTGCCGGCCGGCCCTTTTCCGTCAACGAGACCATCAACGCTGCGCAGAAACGGGCAATCGCGCGGGAAGCCGTGGAACTCTGCAAGGATGGCGAGCCGATCATCATCAATGGCGGCACCACCACCTTCCAGATGGTGCATTTCCTGACCGGCCGGCGCATGCCGATCTTCACCAATTCCTTTCCGATCGCCGAGCACCTGCTCAGACATTCCAAGAACACGGTAATGCTGTCGGGCGGCACCATCTACCGCGAGCAGAACATCATCCTGTCGCCCTTCGACAATGACGTGACGCGCAATTTTTACGCGCGCCGCATGTTCATGGGCGCGCAGGGACTGGGACCGCTCGGTCTGATGGAAGGCGACCCGCTGCTGATCCAGGCCGAGCAGAAGCTGATCGACCAGGCAGACGAGTTGGTGGTGCTGGTCGATTCCTCGAAGTTCCGCAGACGCTCGAGCCTGATCCTGTGCGGCCTGTCGCGCATCGCCACGGTGATCACCGACGACGGCATCGAGGATCGCGAAGCCAAGATGCTGGAGACCGCCGGCGTGACGCTGATCATCGCCCGCACAACGGCAAGCAATAAAGAAGAATCTTCGCTGCAGGCCTGAGAAAACTCACGCCCGCAGCGGCGATGGAATGCAACGCTCAAGGGAGGATATTCGATGAGCTTCTTTAGGAAATTGATGGTTACGGCGGCGTTCTCCGCCGCCATGTTCGTGAATGCCGCCTATGCTGAGAACGTCAAGATCGCGCTGGTGGTGAAGTCGCTCGGCAACGGCTTCTTCGACGCCGCCAACAAAGGCGCCGAAGAGGCGGCCAAGGAACTAGGCGATGTCGACATCATCTACACCGGCCCGACCAAGGCGACCGCCGAAGCGCAGATCGAAGTGGTCAATTCGCTTATCGCACAGAAGGTCAACGCCATCGCCATTTCGGCGAACGACGCCGACGCGCTGGTGCCGGTGCTCAAGAAGGCGATGGAGCGCGGCATCACCGTCATCTCGTGGGATTCGGGCGTCGCGCCGGAAGGACGCCAGCTTCACCTCAACCCCTCCGACACCAACCTGATCGGCGAGACCATCATCAAGCTTGCCGCCGACTACCTGCCTGAAGGCGGCGACGTCGCCATCCTGTCGGCTTCGTCGACCGCGACCAACCAGAATGCCTGGATCGACGCGGCCAAGAAGGTGCTGCCGGAGAAGTTCCCCAAGATCAAGCTCGTCGCCACCGTCTATGGCGACGACGACTCGGCCAAGAGCACGGATGAAGCCAAGGGTCTTTTGAAGTCCTATCCGAACCTCAAGGCGATCATCGCACCGACCACGGTCGGCGTCGTTGCCGCCGCGCAGGTGGTGACCGATGAAGGCCTGATCGGCAAGGTCAACGTCACCGGCCTGGCGCTGCCGTCGGAGTTCAAGAAGTTCATCGACAATGGCGCCAGCCAGGCGGTTGCGCTGTGGAACCCGATCGATCTCGGCTACTCCGCCGTCTACCTCGCCCACGACCTGGCGGTGAAGAAGGAAGAAGCCAAGCCCGGTGCTACGCTGTCGATCGGCCGCGTCGGCAAGGTCACGCTCGACGACACCAATTCGGCTGCCATGGCTCCGCCCTTCCAGTTCGACAAGTCGAACATCGAAAAGTTCTCCAAGATCTATTGATCCTGGAGCCTTCGAAACGGTGCGGCGGGGCTCAGGTCCCGCCGCGCTTTCAAACGAACCTTGTTTCAGGGCTTGATACGATTATGGACACGACAGCCCAACACGAAATGGCAAAGGAAGCGCCTTTGTCTTCCGGACCGCGCCTGACGCTGTCCGGCATCTCGAAAAGCTTTCCCGGCGTGCGCGCGCTGCACGACGTCCGCCTGTCGCTCTATCCCGGCCAGGTGACCGCGCTGATCGGCGAAAACGGCGCCGGCAAGTCGACGCTGGTCAAAATAATGACCGGCATCTACCAACCGGATGCTGGCACCATCAGCATCGACGGCCAGCCGGTCACACTGCCCAGCGCCCACGCCGCGTTCGGGCATGGCATCACCGCCATCCACCAGGAAACCGTGCTGTTCGACGACCTGACGGTGGCCGAAAACATCTTCCTCGGCCATGCGCCGCGCACGCGTTTCAAAACCATCGACTGGCGCACCATGCGCAAGAATGCCCGCGAGGTGCTCGATACGATGGGCGCCGGCCATATCGACGCCGACGCCAGGCTGAAGGATCTCGGCATTGCCAACAAGCACCTAGTCGCGGTTGCCCGCGCCATGTCCATCGACGCGCGGATCGTCATCATGGACGAGCCGACGGCAGCGCTTTCGATGAAGGAGATCGAAGAGCTTTTCCTGCTGATCGAATTCCTCAAGAGCGACGGCAAGGCGATCCTGTTCATCAGCCACAAATTCGATGAGATCTACCGCATCGCCGACCGCTATACCGTGTTCCGCGACGGCGAGATGGTCGGCGAAGGCCTGATCAAGGACGCCGGCCAGAGCCAGATCGTGCGCATGATGGTCGGCCGCTCGGTCGATCACATCTTTCCGCAGCGCAAGGCCGAGATCGGCGCGCCGGTGCTGGCCGTCTCCGGCCTGTCGCACCCGACCGAGTTCGACGACATAGGCTTCGAGCTGCACAGGGGCGAAATCCTCGGCTTCTACGGCCTTGTCGGCGCCGGGCGCAGCGAGGTGATGCAGGCGATATCGGGCATCACCCGCACCAGCCGCGGCACGATCACGCTGGAAGGCAAGGCGATCGCGCCGAAATCGGCGGCGGATTCGATCGATGCCGGCATCGTCTATGTGCCGGAGGAACGCGGCAAGCAAGGTGTGGTGATCGGCCTGCCGATCTTCCAGAACGTTTCGCTGCCTTCGCTCAAACGGACATCCAAATCCGGCATATTGCGGCTGGCCGAAGAGTTCGCGCTGGCCCGCTCCTACACCGAGCGGCTCGATCTGCGCGCCTCCTCGCTCAGCCAGGACGTCGGCACGCTATCGGGCGGCAACCAGCAGAAGATCGTCATCGCCAAATGGCTGGCGACCGCGCCCAGGGTGATCATCCTGGACGAGCCGACGAAGGGCATCGACATCGGCTCCAAGGCGGCCGTGCACGGCTTCATGGCCGAGCTCGTCGCGCAAGGCCTGTCGGTGATCATGGTGTCGTCCGAACTGCCGGAAATCCTCGGCATGTCCGACCGCGTCGTCGTCATGCGCGAGGGCCGCATTGCCGCGGTCTATGACAATAAGGGGCTCGACGCCGAAACCTTGGTCAGGACGGCAGCGGGGATCGCGTCATGAAGGCTTTTCTCAGATATCGCGAGGTCTGGCTGCTGGCGGCAATCGTCGTGCTGATCGGGCTGATCTCAACGCGGTTCCCAGGTTTTGCCGATCCGGCCAATCTGCGCCAGGTGTTCAACGATACGTCGATCCTGATGATCCTGGCGCTCGGCCAGATGGTCGTCATCCTGACCCGCTCGATCGACCTGTCGATGGCTTCCAACCTCTGCTTAACCGGCATGGTGGTGGCGATGCTGAACGCCGCGCATCCGGCGATCCCGATCCCGCTGCTTATCGTCATCGCACTGCTGGTCGGCCTGGTGCTCGGCGCCATCAACGGCCTGCTGGTATGGCGGTTGAACATTCCGTCGATCGTGGTAACGCTCGGCACCCTCACCATCTACCGCGGCGCCACCTTCGTCATATCAGGCGGCGCCTGGGTCAACGCCGACCAGATGAGCGCCGAGTTCATCGGCCTGCAGCGCGCCGCTTTCCTCGGCATTCCGGTTCTGTCCTGGATCGCCATACTGGTCATTGCATTGTTTTTCCTGGTGATGACGCGCACCGCGCTCGGCCGCTCGATCTATGCCATCGGCGTCAACCCGACCGCATCGGTCTATGCCGGCATCGATGTCGGCCGGACGAAATTCATCGTCTTCTGCATCTCGGGGATGATCGGCGGCCTCTGTGGCTATCTGTGGATCTCGCGCTACGTCATCGCCTCGGTCGAGGTCGCGAATGGTTATGAGCTCAATATCATCGCCGCCTGCGTCATCGGCGGCATTTCGATTGCCGGCGGCATCGGTTCGGTCGGCGGCGCGGTGCTCGGCGCGCTGTTCCTCGGCATCATCTCCAACGCGCTGCCGGTGATCAACATTTCACCCTTCTGGCAGATGGCGATTTCAGGCAGCGCCATCATCCTGGCCGTGGTGCTCAACGCGCGCGGCGAACGCCGGCAAGGCCGCATCATTCTCAAAAAGGCGGAAGCAGCATGATGGACGCCTCGCTTCATTTCTCTGGGACGATTGGAATGTTGCCGTCAGCAACAGTCCTGTTTTCAAAGTGGACGCTGCCCCTCACCCTTGCCCTCTCCCCGTGCAGATACAAGGGGCAGCGCCAAGTTTCGGATGGTGTTGCCACATGACCAATATCGCCAACGCCCCTGCCCCACGCCACATTCCCGATCGGCTCGACAACCCTTTCATCGCGGCGGTCTTCTCCTGGGAGGCGCTGCTCGTCGCGGTGGCGGTCGCCATCTTTGCCGTCAACAGTTTTGCCTCGCCCTATTTCCTCGACGCGTGGTCGCTCTCGGACCTGACCTTCAACTTCACGGAAAAGGCGCTGATCGCGCTGGCCATGGCGCTGCTGATCATCTCCGGCGAAATCGACCTGTCGGTAGCCGCCATCATCGCGCTCGCCTCTACAATGATGGGCATGGCGGTGCAGGCCGGCGCCGGCACGCCGGTGCTGGTGGCAATAGGCCTCGTCGTCGGGCTCGGCTGCGGCGCCTTCAACGGGCTGCTCGTCACCAGGCTCGGCTTGCCTTCGATCGTCGTCACCATCGGCACGATGAGCCTGTTTCGCGGCATTGCCTTCATCATCCTGGGCGACCAGGCCTACAAGGGCTATCCCGCGAGCTTCGCCTTCTTCGGCCAGGGCTATGTCTGGTGGGTGGTGTCGTTCGAACTGACGCTGTTCCTGATCGCGGCAGTCGTCTACTGGTTCCTTCTGCACCGGACGAGCTTCGGCCGCCGGGTCTTTGCCATCGGCAACAACCCGGTCGCGGCGCAGTTTTCCGGCGTACGTGTCGGCCGCATCAAATTCATCCTATTTTGCCTGACCGGCCTGATGGCGGGCATCGCCTCGGTGCTGATCACCTCGCGGCTCGGCTCGACCCGGCCGTCCATCGCGCAGGGCTACGAGCTGGAAGTCATCACCATGGTGGTGCTCGGCGGCGTCAGCATCCTGGGCGGCGCCGGCAGCATTCTGGGTGTGGTGCTGGCGGCGTTCATCATGGGACTGGTGACCTTCGGCCTCGGCCTGCTCAACGTGCCGGGGATCGTCATGTCGATCTTCATCGGCCTGCTGCTGATCATCGTCATCGCACTGCCGATCCTGTGGCGGCGCGTACGGCGGGAGCGCTTTGCCTGATGCCCGAAAAATATGCGTTCAAGATGAAGCTCAATCCGGGCATGAAGGCCGAATACAAGAGGCGCCACGACGACATCTGGCCGTCACTCGTAGCGTTGCTGAAACAGGCCGGTATCTCCGATTATTCGATCCATCTCGACGAGGAGACCAACATACTGTTCGGCGTGCTGTGGCGACGCGATGACCACGGGATGGACGAATTGCCGAAGCATCCGGTGATGCAGCGTTGGTGGGCCGAGATGGCGGACATCATGGAGACCAGGCCGAACAACGAGCCGGTGGCGGTGCCGCTGGAAACAATGTTCCATATGGAATGACCAGCAACGTCGCCGTCATCGATATCGGCAAGACCAACGCCAAGGTGGCGCTGGTCGATCTCGCCACATCGAGCGAAGTGGCCCTGCGCACGGTGGCGAACGAGCCTGTTCGGCAAGGCCAGTACCCCCACCATGACGTCGAGCGGTTATGGGCGTTTATCCTCGGCAGCCTGGCCGAGATCGATCGCGAGCAGCGCATCGATGCGATATCGATCACCACCCATGGCGCAACGGGCGTGCTGGTCGACGCATCAGGCGAACTGGCGCTGCCGGTGCTCGACTACGAATTCGACGGGCCGGATGCCCTTGCCAGGGACTATGACACGATCCGTCCCGCGTTCTCCGAGACCGGCACGCCGCGCCTGCCGGCCGGCCTCAATCTCGGTGCGCAGCTGTTCTGGCAGCAGAAGCGCTTTCCGGCGGATTTCGCCAAAACCGCCGCGATGCTGATGTACCCGCAATACTGGGCCTTGCGCCTGACCGGCGTCGCCGCCAGCGAAGTGACGTCGCTCGGCTGCCACACTGATCTATGGAACCCGTGGAAAGCGGATTTTTCCTCGCTGGTCGACCGGCTGCAATGGCGACGGCTAATGGCGCCGGTGCGGCAGGCCAAGGACCGCCTGGGCCCGATCCTGCCCGCTCTGGCGCGGCAAACCCGCCTCGACCCGCAAACGCCGGTGTTTTGCGGCCTGCACGATTCCAACGCCTCGCTGCTGCCGCATCTCCTATCCGACAAGCCGCCTTTCTCCGTCGTCTCGACCGGCACCTGGGTGGTGTCGATGGCGGTCGGCGGCAGCAAGGTCACGCTCGATCCGGCACGCGACACGCTGGTCAATGTCAACGCACTCGGCGATCCCGTGCCGTCGGCGCGCTTCATGGGCGGCCGCGAGTTTTCCGTGCTGACCGAGGGCCAATCGGAGAACTGGACGGAAGACGATGTTGCTACCGTGCTGGCGCGCAAGACGTCCCTATTGCCTTCCACGCAACAAGGTTCGGGGCCGTTTCCGCATCGTACCGCATCATGGTTTAACGCGGACGGTATGAGCGCCGGCCAGCGCTTTGTCGCCATCTCGTTCTACCTGGCGCTGATGACCGCGACCTGCCTCGATCTGATCGGCGCGGACGGTCCCACCGTAGTCGAAGGACCCTTCGCCCGCAACCGGCTGTTCACCCGCATGCTGGCTGCGGCGACTGCGCGCGCCGCCATTGCCTCCGAGGCTGCGACAGGCACCAGCATCGGCGCCGCGCTGCTGGCGTCGGACCGGGGGACACCGCAAGGCAGAGGCGAAAGGACCGAACCCTCGGCCGATCCGGTCTGGACAAGTTACGTGCGCTCCTGGCGTTCGGCGTTCGACGAACGAGCCTGACCGCCGAGCTCATGGCGTCCTGATGTTCGGAGATGCCTAGCCCACGTAGAGCAATCCTTGTGGATCGATCTCCGGCTTGCGGCCGGCAACGAGGTCGGCGAGGAACTTTCCCGAACCGCAGGCCATGGTCCAGCCGAGATGGCCGTGGCCGGTGTCGAGGTAGAGATTGTCGTACCGCGCCCGGCCGATGACCGGCACGGAGTTCGGCATCATCGGGCGAAGTCCAGCCCAGAGCTCGGCCTTGCTCTCGTCGAAAGCCCCGGGGAACAGGTCTTTGCCGGTGTTCAGGATCGAGTTGAAATCGCGTGGCTTGAACGTGCGGTCGAAACCGGTGAACTCCGCCGTCGAGGACATCCGCAGCCGGTTTCCCAGCCTGGAATAGCCGATTAGCCGGTCCTCGTCGGCGCCGCCCATGATCGGCCCCTTGCTTTCATCTTCCAGCGGAACAGTCACGGTATAGCCCTTCACCGGATAGACGGGCAGATCGATGCCGTAGCGGCGGCCGAGCAGACCGCTCTCCGGCCCCATCGAGATGACCACCGCATCGCCGGCCACCGGGCCGGCCGAGGTCATCACCGCGAGCACGCGGCCGCCGTCGATGTCGAGGCCTTCGACCGTCGTGCCGTAGAGGAACTGGACGCCGAGTTTTTCGGCGGCATAGGCAGCGACGCGCTGCGTGAATTGGCTGGAGTCGCCGGTCTGGTCGATCGGCGAATAGACGCCGCCGGCTATCTTGTCCTTCGCGGCGGCAAGGCCGGGCTCGAGCTCGACCAGCCGGTCGCGGCCGACGATCTCGATCGGCAGGCCGTGTTCGCCGAGATAGCGGTAATTGTCGGTGCCGGTATCAAAGCTCTGCTGCGAGCGGAAGAAATACAGAATGCCCTTCTTGCGCTCGTCATAGCGGATGCCGGTCTCGGCGGAGACGGCGTTGATGCAGTCGCGCGAATAAAGCGCCAGACGCAGCTTGACATCGGTGTTGGCGCGCATGCGCTTATGCGTGCACTGGCGCAGGAAGCGCAGGCTCCAGGCGAAAAAATACGGATCGAAGCGCAGCCGCACCTTGATGCCGAGATCGTGGTTGTAGAGGCCGCGCAGGAACGTCTTCAGCGCGGCTGGCGAGGCCCAGGCGGTGGCGTCTCCGGGCGACACCAGGCCGGCATTCGACCGGCTGGTGCCGCGTGCTGCCGCCGGATGGCGCTCGATCACCGTCACCTCATGGCCGTCGCTGGCCAGATAATAGGCCGCCGCCGTACCGACGACGCCGGCCCCAAGTACCAGGATTTTCATTCCGCCCCCAGCGCGCCGAACCAACCTTTGCGGAGAGCCCGCTTCACCCCAGAGCCGAATTCTTGCTGGTCAGGATGCGCTCCCAGGCAAGCGCATCGGCAACGATCTGGTCGAGGTTGTCGCGCTGCGGGGTCCAGCCGAGCTCACCGCGCGCCAGCTCCGAATTGGCGACGACCGCGGCGGCGTCGCCGGCGCGGCGATCGCCCATCCGTACCTCGAAATCATGGCCGAAGACGCGGCGGACGCTGTCGATGACCTCGAGCACCGAATAGCCATGGCTGTAGCCGCAATTGGCGACCAGGCTCGATCCGCCGGCACGCAGCCGCTGAAGCGCCAGCCGATGCGCCGCCGCCAGGTCGCTGACGTGGATATAGTCGCGCATGCAGGTGCCGTCCGGCGTCGGATAGTCGCTGCCGAACACCTGCATGAAGGAGCGCTTGCCGAGCGCCGTCTCGCAGGCGACCTTGATCAGATGCGTGGCACCGGGCGTCGACTGGCCGGTGCGGCCCTTCGGATCGGCGCCGGCGACGTTGAAATAGCGCAGCGCCGTATAGCGCAACCCGTGGGCAATCGCCGCGTCGCGCAGCATCCATTCGCTCATCAGCTTGGACAGGCCATAGGGCGATTCCGGCGCAAGCCGGGCATCCTCGCGTACCGGCTCCAGGCCGGCGCCGCCATAGACGGCGGCGGTCGAGGAAAAGATGAAATCGGGCACGCCTTCGCGCACCGCGGTCTCGATCAAGGTGCGCGTCTTGCAGGTGTTGTTCTCGTAATAGGCAAGCGGGTCGGCGACCGATTCGGGGACCACGATCGAGCCGGCGAAATGGATGATCGCGTCGACCTTATTGTCGCGGATGATCGAGGCAACCAGTTCCCTGTCGGCGACGTCGCCGACGACGAGCTTTGCTTCCGGAGCCACTGCCCATTCAAAGCCGGTGGAAAGCCGGTCGAGGACGACGACGCTGTCGCCCGTGTCCAGCAATTCCCAGACCATATGGCTGCCGATATAGCCGGCCCCGCCTGTCACCAACACCGTCATCCGCATCCTCGCTCTTCATGATTTGTCGGAACTGTCTCAATCGTCGCCTTACTGGAAAACCTGCCGCCGAGCCATTAGAACCTGCGGTAACCGGTCTCATCGGCGCGTGGCATTGTCCTGAAACAAGATTGATCCACATCAAGGGAATAGGCCACGTTCCGTGGTCGTTAGGAACAGGCTCGGGGCGTGGCATTTTGACCAAAAAGGCCAAGTGGACGACGAATGGGCCAATGACTATGATCGCGCGCAAAATTGGGAAGGCGACATGAATTACCAGCGGTTTTTCGAGGAAGCGATCGACCAGCTCCATGCAGAGCGTCGCTACCGCGTCTTCGCCGACCTTGAGCGTATCGTCGGGAAATTCCCGCGCGCCATCTGGCGCGCCAATGGCCGCGCCGAGGAAATCACCGTCTGGTGCTCCAACGATTATCTCGGCATGGGCCAGCATCCCGATGTCATTGCCGCGTTCCAGAAGGCGGCAGGCAAGATGGGGTCGGGCGCCGGCGGCACCCGCAACATCTCCGGCACCAGCAACCCGCTGGTCGAGCTCGAACTGGAGCTGGCCGACCTGCACGAC
Source organism: Mesorhizobium sp. M0904 (assembly GCF_040319475.1). Taxonomy (NCBI): domain Bacteria; kingdom Pseudomonadati; phylum Pseudomonadota; class Alphaproteobacteria; order Hyphomicrobiales; family Phyllobacteriaceae; genus Mesorhizobium; species Mesorhizobium sp. M0904. Next base: position 27,450 of record NZ_JAMYOC010000004.1, read on the forward strand.
AAGGAAGCGGCACTGGTTTTCACCTCCGGCTTCGTTTCCAACGAGGCGTCGATCTCGACCATTGCAAAGCTGCTTCCCAATTGCCTGATCATCTCGGACGAACTCAACCACGCTTCGATGATCGAGGGCGTGCGGCGCTCGGGCGCCGAGAAGAAGATCTTCCGCCATAATGATGTCGCGCATCTCGAAAGCCTGCTGCAGACGGCCGGCCGCGAGCGCGCTAAGCTGATCGTCTTCGAGAGCGTCTATTCGATGGACGGCGACATCGCGCCGATCAAGCAGATCGTCGAGCTCGCCGAGCGTTACAACGCCATGACCTACATCGACGAGGTCCACGCCGTCGGCATGTACGGGCCGCGCGGCGGCGGCATCACCGAGCGCGAAGGGCTGGCCGACCGCATCGACATCATCGAGGGCACGCTGGCCAAGGCGTTCGGCACGCTTGGCGGCTACATCGCCGGCAACACTGCGGTGATCGACGCGGTGCGCTCCTATGCGCCGGGCTTCATCTTCACCACGGCGTTGCCGCCGGCGATCGCTGCAGCGGCAACCACCTCGATCCGCCATCTCAAGCGTTCGCAGGCCGAGCGCGACGCGCAGCTGCGCCAAGCGACACGGACCAAGCAAGTGCTGGCCGCAGCCGGCCTGCCGGTGATGGAATCGCCTACCCACATCGTGCCGCTTCTGGTGGGCGATCCCGAGCTCTGCAAGATGGCCAGCGACCGCCTGCTCGGTGTGCACGGCATCTATATCCAGCCGATCAACTACCCGACAGTGCCGCGCGGCACCGAGCGGCTGCGCATCACGCCTACGCCGTTCCATTCGGACGCGCTGATTGCTTCCCTGCAGGACGCGCTGGTCGAGACATGGGACGCGTTGGGGATTCCCTACGGTTCGGCCGGCCGGCCTTCAGTAGCCAAGAGCGACCGCGTCATTCCGTTGCTGGTGCCGAAGTCGGGCGGGTGAAGCCCGTTTGAAACTCTACTCAGGCTTTGAGGCAGCTCACACACTCGTCATCCATTTCGCCAGCCGGTGCGCGGCTTCTTCGAGCTGGTCGAGGCGGCGGTGGAAGCACAGCCTGAGGAAGGCTTCGCCGCCGGGGCCGAAGGCGGTGCCGGGGGCCAGGCCGACATTGGCGCGGTCGACCATGTCGAAGGCGGCGGCGCGGGAATCGGTGACGCCGTCGACCGCGAAGAACAGATAGAATGCGCCCTGCGGCACGGTGAAGCGCGCCCGGCCGGTTTCGGCAAGAATACCGCAGACCAGGTCGCGCGCCGCCCTCGCCCGCTCCACCTGCTCGACGATGAAGGCATCGCCCTCATCCAGCGCAACGACGGCCCCGCGCTGCATGAACTGGGCAACGCCGGAAGTCGAATACTGGACCAGGTTTTCGAACACCTGCTGCAAGGTGGGATGGATCTTGATCCAGCCGATGCGCCAGCCGGTCATCGCCCAGTTCTTGGAAAAAGAATTGACGAACAGAATGCGGTCCTCATCGGCCATGATGTCGATGAACGACGGCGCGCGGCCGTGGCCGTAATGAAACAGCGAGTAGATCTCGTCGGCGATAATCCACAGACCCCTTTGGCGGGCAAGATCGAGGATCGCCTGCAACGTTTCCTTGTCGGCAGTCCAGCCGGTCGGGTTGGACGGCGTGTTGACGAACAGCGCCTTGGTCCGTGGCGTGATCGCCGCTGCGATCTTGTCGACATCGCAGGACCAGCCATTGCCCGACTGATCGAGCGTCACCGCGACTGGCACGGCGCCGGCTACCCCGGCGGCGGCGGCGAAGTTCGGCCATGCCGGCGACAGGTAGACGAGTTCGTCGCCCTTGCCGGCCACCGCGTCGATGGCCAGCTGGATGGCATGCATGCCGGAGCCGGTGACGATGAATTCTTCGTTGGCGAAAGTCTTGCCGAAATGCCTGGTGTAGTAGCGGGCGAGCGCCTGCCTGAGTTCGGGAATGCCTCTCTGCCAGGTATAGAAGGTTTCGCCGCCGGCGAGTGCCTTGGCGGCGGCATCGGTGATGAAGGCGGGCGTCGGCAGGTCACCCTCGCCGGCCCAGAGCGGGATCATGCCGTCGCGGCCGCGGCCACGGTTCATGACGGCGACAATGCCGCTTTCAGGCGCCGCCCGAGCCTCGGCGCGCAAGGTATCGATCAAGGTCATGGATAGGTCCGTTTTCGTTTGCTCGACTGCTAGCGTGTTTCAGGGCGGGCGAAAACAGAAAACCCCGGCCGCAAGCGACCAGGGTTTTGGTCCAGAGAGGTTCTCGCAAGTGCTATTTTCTGGCGAGGAGATCGCGAATTTCGGTGAGCAGCGCGACGTCGGCTGGCGGCGGAGCGGCCGGGGCAGCCGGTTTTTCGCGCTCCAGCCGCTGGCGCAGATTGTTCACCGCTTTGATCATCAGGAAGATGATGAAAGCGAGGATAAGGAAGTTCAGCGCCACGGTGATGAAGCTGCCATAGGCGAAGACAGCGCCCTGTTTCTTCGCATCGGCCAGTGAGGTTGCATTCACCGCGGAAGACAGGGGTATGAAGTAGTTGTTGAAGTCCAGTCCTCCGAAGATCGCGCCAACAATAGGCATGATGATGTCGTCGACCAGCGAGGTGACGATCTTGCCGAAGGCAGCGCCAATGATGACGGCGACGGCCAGGTCCATCACATTGCCCCTGGAAATGAATTCCTGAAACTCTTTCAGCATTCGACTCCTCCTTGTCCTGACCGGCCGTTCTGCCGTCCGCTCCTCGGCATTGACCGGCCAGCAGAATAGCAAAAACCTGCGGTTGCAACAGGAGCAAAAGCTGGTTTCAGCCGGTCACGATTGCCTGACGCAGCCGCTATAATACGCCGAAAGCCGCGATGGACTCGATCGCCAAGCTGTGATTGCGTCAGCAAGGCCGGATGAAAAGCCGGCGCAGGGAGGAAGTTCGAGGCGTGCAGGGCTGGTTCATCGTCATCATCGCGATTGCCTATGTGACGTTGCTGTTTGCCATCGCCAGCCTGGGCGACCGGCGCTCGACTTCATCCGGCCCCGGCCGCGCCCGGCCCTTCATCTATGCGCTCAGCCTTGCCATCTACTGCACCTCCTGGACCTTCTTCGGCTCGGTCGGGCTGTCCTCCGAGCGCGGCCTCGAGTTCCTCGGCATCTATATCGGACCGGTGCTGGTGTTTGTGTTCGGCTTTCCGCTGCTGCAGCGCATCATCAGGCTGGCCAAGACCGAGAAGATCACCTCGATCGCCGACTTTCTCGGCGCCCGCTACGGCAAGAGTTTTGCTGTCGCGGCGATCGCCACACTGATCGCGACCATCGGGGCGGTGCCCTATATGGCGCTGCAATTGAAGGCAATCTCCGGCTCGGTCAGCCTGATGGTCGAACACTATACCGGCGCGCCGCCCTCCTTCGATCCGTTCGTCAGCGACATCTCACTGGTCGTGGCCATGCTGCTGGCGCTGTTCGCGGTGCTGTTCGGCACGCGCCATGCCGACGCCACCGAACACCAGGACGGGCTGGTGCTGGCTGTGGCAGTCGAAACGGTGGTCAAGCTCGCCGCCTTCCTGGCGATCGGCCTGATGGTCACGTTCTTGATCTTCGGCGGGCCGGGCGACATGTTCGACCGGCTCGCCGAAAACACGCAGGTGCGCCAGGCGATGGGCTACAACACCTCCCTCGCTACCTGGCTGGTGCTGACATGCCTGAGCGGCTTTGCCATCCTCATGTTGCCGCGCCAGTTCTACGTCACCATCGTCGAAAACCGCAGCGAGGCCGAGCTGCGCACCGCGACATGGGTGTTTCCGCTCTATCTGGTGGCGATCAACCTGTTCGTGCTGCCGATCGCGCTAGCCGGCCTGGAACTGGTCGGCACGAGAACCAGCAGCGACCTCTATGTGCTGTCACTGCCGCTGTTCAGCGGCCACGACGTGCTGGCCATGGCCGCCTTCATCGGCGGCCTGTCGGCGGCGACCGCAATGGTGATCGTCGAGAGCGTCGCGCTGTCGATCATGATCTCCAACGATCTGGTCATTCCTCTGTTCGTGAGGCGATTGCTGCGGACCACGACCTCCGAGAACGAGGACTGGTCGACGCTCATCTTGAATGTGCGGCGGGCGGCGATCTTCATCATGCTGTTTATCGCCTTCCTCTACTACCGCGAGAGCACCAACAACGCGCGTCTGTCCTCGATCGGCCTGATGTCGTTCGCCGCGATCGCGCAGTTCGCGCCGGCAATGATCGGCGGCCTGGTCTGGCGCGGCGCCAACGGCCGGGGTGCCGCACTCGGCATGGTCGCCGGCATCGTCGTCTGGAGCTACACGCTGCTGCTTCCCTCGCTCGTCGCGCCCGATACCGGCATCCTCGTCCACGGCCTGTTCGGCTTAGATGCGTTGCGGCCGCAAGCTCTTTTCGGCACCGTCGCCGAGCCGCTGAACCATGGCGTGCTGTGGAGCCTGTCGATCAACACGCTGTTTTTTGTGTTCGGCTCGCTGTCGCGGGCGTCGGTGCCGCTGGAGCGCATCCAGGCGTCGATCTTCGTGCCGCGCGAGGCGGGGCCGCTGCCGAGCCTGCGCCGCTTCCGCACCACCATCACCGTCAACGACCTCAAGGACACGATCGCGCGCTATCTCGGTGTCGAACGCACCGAGCGGTCATTCCAGTCATTCGAAAAGAGCAGCGGCACTTCACTGCACGGCAACGAGCAGGCCAGCATGGATGTCATCCGTTTCTCCGAGCAGCTTCTGGCCAGCGCCGTCGGCTCGTCCTCGGCGCGGCTGATCCTGTCGTTGCTGCTGCGCCGCAACGACCGCGAATCCAAGGACGCCTTCCGCCTGCTCGACGACGCCACAGAGGCGCTGCAGCACAATCGGGACCTGCTGCAGATCGCGCTCGACCAGATGGAACAGGGCATCACTGTCTTCGACCGGGATTTTCGGTTGATCTGCTGGAACCGCCAGTACCGGGCGCTGTTCGACCTGCCCGACGAGATGGGCCAGGTCGGCGTCTCACTCGATCGTATCCTGCGCCACCTTGCCGAGCGCGGCGATATACCGGCAGATCAACGCGTTACCATGCTGAACCGCCTGACCAGCTTCGTCAGCCCCTGGCAGATGGAGCTGAAGACCAGCGGGCGCATTCTCGAATTGCGCTCCAACCCGATGCCGGACGGCGGCATCGTCGCCACCTACGCTGACATTTCCGGACGCGTCGAGCAGGATCTGGCGCTCAAGCGCGCCAACGAATCCCTGGAACAGCGGGTGAAGAGCCGCACCGCCGAGCTCACCCGCGTCAACGAGGAGCTGGCGCAGGCGCAGATGCTGGCCGAGGAGGCCAATCTCGGCAAGACCCGCTTCCTCGCTGCCGCCGGCCATGACATCTTGCAGCCGCTGAACGCCGCCCGCCTCTATTGCTCGTCGCTGATCGAGAAGACCGGCAAGGGGCCCGCCGGCAAGGCGGCGATGAACATCGAATCGTCGCTGGAATCGGTCGAGACCATCCTCGGCGCGGTGCTCGACATTTCGCGCCTCGATGCCGGCGCGATGAAGCCGGACGATACGACCTTCGGCCTCGACGGGCTGCTGCGCCAGATCGGCAACGACTTCCGGCCGCTTGCCGCCGAAAAGAAGCTCGAGCTCTCGATCATGCCGTCGTCGCTCAGCGTGATGACGGACCGCAATCTGCTGCGCCGCCTGATCCAGAACCTGGTCTCCAACGCCATCAAGTATACGCGCCGTGGCCGTATCCTGGTCGGCGTGCGGCGGCGCGGCGAACTGGCCGAGATCCAGGTGATCGACACCGGCATCGGCATTGCCGGCGACAAGCTGAACACCGTGTTTCGCGAATTCACCCGGCTGGACGAAGGCGCACGCGAGGCGGAAGGCCTTGGCCTTGGGCTCTCCATTGTCGACCGCATCGCCCGCGTCCTGCGCCTCGAAGTCCGGATCTTTTCCAACCCCGGCAAGGGCACACGCTTTTCCGTGCTGCTGCCTGTGGCGGCCGTGCAGGCGCCGCGACGCGAGGCGGAGGCGAAGCCGCCTGCCCGTGCCGCGGCCTCGCTTGCCGGGCTCTATGTGCTCTGCATCGACAATGACGGCCGCATCCTCGACGGCATGCGGCTCCTGCTCGAGGGCTGGGGCTGCAGCGTCGACACGCTTTCCGGCGCGGAGGAGCTCGACAGGTCCGGCATGCATCGGCCGGACATCGTGCTTGCCGACTATCATCTCGACAACAGGACCGGCCTCGAATTGATCGCCCAGCTGCGTGCGATCCATGGCGAGGACCTGCCGGCCGTGCTGGTCACCGCCGACCGCTCCAGCGAGGTTCGCGCCGCTGCTGGCAGGCTCGACGTGCCGGTGATCAGCAAACCGCTGAAACCGGCGATGCTGCGCTCGATGATGGCCAGGGTCAGGCCGCTGGCGCCGGCGGCCGAATAGGAGTCAGCCGGCCGTCTGCAGCGGGTCGCTGCCGATTTTGGACAAAAGGATGACCGCTTGGGTGCGGCTGTCGACGCCGAGCTTCTGCAGGATAGCCGAGACATGCGCTTTGATCGTCGCTTCGGAGACCCCGAGCTCATAGGCGATCTGCTTGTTGAGCAGTCCCTCAGCCAGCATGCCGAGCACGCGCGTCTGCTGTGGGGTCAGCGCCTGCAGCCGCTTGATCAGGTCGGAAATCTCGGGATCGCGCTCGACGCCCAGATCGACCCCGGCGGGTGCCGCGATATCACCTGCGAGCACCGACTGCACCGCATTGCGGATCTCCTCCATGCTGGCCGATTTGGAGATGAAGCCGGAGGCGCCGAGATCAAGCGCGCGCCGGATCGTCACCGGATCGTCATGCGCCGAGACGACCATCATTGGCACCGCCGGATGGATGCCGCGCAACGAAATCAGGCCGGAAAGACCGCTTGCCCCCGGCATCGAGAGATCGAGCAGCACCAGATCGACATCCTCATTGGCCAGGACCAGCGCCTTGGCGCTTTCGAAATCGCCGGCCTCGTGAATGGCGGCAACGTCTCCGATGCCCGCGAGTGCCTCCCTCAATGCACCGCGAAAAAGCGGATGATCGTCGGCAATGACGAATGTGTAGCCCAACGGTGATTCCCTCCCCGAATCCCGTTGGCGATTTTCCGCCTTGCAGGATCTGAACGATCATAACGCCATGCCTGCTGTTCGGCGTGGCCGGCTTGCTATTCCCGCCCCAGGTCTTGTTGCGAATTGCCTAGGTCTTTTGCGAATTGGGCTTGGCGCCGTCTTCGTCCTTGTCCATGTCCTTGACGATGTCCATAAAGCTACGCAGGAAGCGCTCCATGTAGCCCATCGTCTTGTTGAAATCCTCCTCGCTGGGCAAAGTCGATTCGAGACGTGCGGCAAGCGAATTTTCGAGCTTGGCGACGCGTTCGTCGAGCGCCTTCACCGAATTTTGCAGCCGGTCGACCTCATCCTGGAAGGCTGCACGTTCGTCGGCCGCCGTCTGGCAGACAAGCTGACCGGAGCGCTCCTCGCAGAGCGACATGGCGCCGGTTTGCGTATCCATGCGGACATAGCCATTGGCCGATTTTTCCAACCGGTAGCGATCGGCTTCCTCGGAAAAGGCCGACGCCGCTGTAAGCGAGACCAGTGCTGCGGGGATCAAAACGTGTTTCAGACGCATGTTTTCCTCCATGAGCCAGTCAGCGCAATCTATCACAGTTTGCGCCTGAAATGGGGACGAACCTGAAATGGGGAAGAACACGGGCCTGCCCTTCCCCGCGTGGTCGGTTCGGACTATAGCGCAACCATGTCCGAGATCATCTACAAGATAGTTCCCGAGGCGCTTTGGCGCGAGGCCGAAAGGGAAGGCCGCTTCACCGGCGCGCCGATCGACGTCGCCGACGGTTTCATCCATTTTTCCACCGCCGGGCAGGTTCGGGAAACGGCGGCCAAACATTTCGCCGGCCAGGGCGGGTTGCTGCTGGTCGCCGTCGACAGCGCGCACCTTGGCGATGCGCTGAAATATGAAGTCTCGCGCGGCGGCGCCTTGTTCCCGCATCTTTACGACGCGCTCAGCCTCGATGCGGTCGTTTCGGTGCAGGCATTGCCGCTCGGCGCCCACGGCCGGCATGAATTCCCGGCGCTGGAGGCCGAATGAGCGCGTTCGACCGGATCGGCCAAAAACTGCTGTTCACGCTCGATCCGGAAACCGCGCATGGGCTGTCGATTGCCGCGCTGAGATGCGGCCTGCCGGTCGCCGGGCGCCCTTTGCGAGACGACAGGTTGAAGACACGCATCTGCGGGCTCGATTTTCCGAACCCGCTCGGCATGGCCGCGGGTTACGACAAGAATGCCGAAGTGCCGGACGCGCTGCTCGGCCTCGGCTTCGGCTTCGCCGAGGTCGGCACGATCACGCCGCTGCCGCAGACGGGCAATCCGAAGCCGCGCATCTTCCGGCTGCCTTCGGACGGGGCAGTGATCAACCGGCTGGGCTTCAACAATGAAGGCCACGCCGCCGCGGAAAAGCGTCTTGCTGCCCGCAAGGGCCGCGCCGGCGTCGTCGGCGTCAACATCGGCGCCAACAAGGACAGCGCCGACCGCGTCGGCGACTATGAGCGCGGCGTGATCAGGTTTGCGCGATACGCCGGCTATCTGACGATCAACATCTCCTCGCCAAACACGCCGGGCCTGCGCAACATGCAGGCGCGCGAACAGCTTGGTGAACTCCTGTCGCGGGTCATGGCCGCGCCTGCGGCGGCACCGGCAAAGCCGCCCGTCTTTCTCAAGATCGCGCCGGACCTGGTCGAGGCCGAACTGGAGGACATCGCCGCCGAGATCACCGACAAGCAAATGGACGGCGTCATCGTCTCCAACACCACGATCGCGCGAGCCGGCCTGCGCAGCGCCGGCCTTGCCGGCGAGACTGGCGGGCTTTCGGGAAAACCCTTGTTCGAGCGCTCGACCATCGTGCTGGCAAGGATGCGAAAACTACTTGGCCCGGATCCCGCCATCATCGGCGTCGGCGGCGTCGATTCCGCCGAGACGGCGCTGGAAAAGATCCGTGCCGGCGCCGATCTCGTCCAGCTCTATACCGGCATGATCTATGCCGGGCCTGCGCTGCCGGGGCGTATTCTTTCCGGCATGGTCCGTTTCATGGACAGTCAAGGGCTGAAGTCGCTGCGCGAGCTTCGCGACAGCCGCCTCGATCACTGGGCGACGAAACCGCTTTAGCGATCAGTTAAAGGCCGTGCGCACCCGCAGCCGCAATATAGTGAGCAGGCTGAAGCCGCGTACCAGCAGGAACACGTGCAGCGCCGCCCACAGGCCGTGATTGCCGAACGCCGGCGCCAGGATCAGCAACGCGGCGCTGAAAGCCAGGAACGACACCAGCATCATGTTGCGCATGTCGCGCGACCATGTCGCGCCCATGAAAACACCGTCCATCTCGAAAGCCAGCACGCCGCTGAGTGCGGTGAATGCCGCCCATGGCAAGTAGATGTCGGCGACGGCGCGGACGTCTGTCGAGGTCGTGATCAGGGCGACCAGACCGGTGCCTTCCAGCAGGAGCACGAGCGTCGCCACGCCTGCCAGGCCGAGCCCCCAAAGCAGCGTCAGCCGCACCGCCTGGTCAAACGCCGTGGCGGCACGGGCGCCGATGGCGCGCCCGGCCAGTTGTTCGGCGGCGGTGGCGAAACCGTCGAGGAAATAGCCGGCAACCAGGAAGAGGTTCATCAGCACGGCGTTGGCGGCCAGCGTCAGCGTGCCGAATTGCGCGCCTTGGCGCGTGAACAGCGCGAAGGCGGCGAGCAGTGAGAAGGAGCGGATCATGATATCGCGATTGAGCGACATCATGCGCAGGAATGCCGGCAAATCGAGGACGCTATGGCGCGGCAGCCTGGGTGCGGCCCAGAAGCGCCGGCCGACGATGGCGAGACCAAGCAGCATGGCGACGAACTCGCCGGTGAGCGTCGCCCAGGCGACGCCGGCAACGCCCCAGCCAAGCTCCAGGGCGAGCAGGAAGCAGAGCGCGATATTGATGCCGTTCAGCACCAGCTGCAGCATCAGCCCGAGCCCGCCCTCGCCGCGCCCCAGCACATAACCAAGGATGGCGTAATTGATAAGCGAGAACGGTGCTGCGAGCATCCTGATGCGGATATAGACGTCCATCGCCGCGCCGACGCGCGGCTCGGCGCCGATGAACCATTGCCCGGCAGCCGAAACCAGGGGCGCAAGTGCGGTAAACACGACGCCGGCGACGACCGCGATCAGCACGGCGCGCCAGAACACCGCCTGCTCCTCCAGTGCATCGCCGCGCCCGAAGGCCTGGGCGACGAGGCCGGTGGTGCCGGAGCGCAGGAAGTTGAAGGTGGTGAAAACGACGTCGAAGATCAGGGCGCCGGCCGCCAGGCCGCCGAGAAGGGCGGCGTCGCCGAACTGTCCGACCACCGCCGTGTCGACAATTCCGAGCAACGGCGTCGTCAGATAGGCAAGCGTCATCGGCACGGCGATGGCGAGCACCGAACGGTTGGTGACGACGAAAGCCCTGGCTTCGGTGACGTGGGCTTCGGTGGGTAAAGCCTGCTCCAAACGCGTGTCGCTTCCTGTTGCGGCTTGATCGGCTAGCCGATGTGCCCCAGTTTGCGGACCTCGCGCAACCATCCATCCCGGCATGGTCAACCGAAACCCGCCTCTGGCGCACCGGCCGTCCCATGTCCTTGCAGATCGTTCATCATCCCGATTACGACGCCGGTTTCGCCGTCAACCACCGCTTCCCGATGAGCAAATATCCGCTGCTGATGGACGCCTTGCGGGCACGCGGCCTGGCGCGGCCCGAAGCGCTCAACATACCAGCGGTGGCGCGGCCATCATGGCTGAAGCTTGCCCACGCGGCAGACTATGTCGACCAGGTGCTTGCCTGCGACGTGCCGGTGAGGATCGAGCGCGAGATCGGCTTTCCCGTGGGACCGCGGGTTTCGCTGAGGGCGCAGCTCGCAACGGCCGGCACGGTGATGGCGGCGCGGCTGGCTTTGCTGAACGGAATCGCTTGCAACACGGCCGGCGGCAGTCATCACGCGCGGCGCGCGCAAGGCGCCGGCTTCTGCACCTTCAACGACGTGGCGGTTGCCGCGCTGGTGCTGCTCGCCGAAGGTGCCGCCCAAAACATCCTGGTCGTCGACCTCGACGTGCATCAGGGCGACGGCACGGCGGATATCCTGAACGACGAGCCGCGCGTGTTTACCTTCTCCATGCATGGCGACCGCAACTACCCCGCGCGCAAGATCGCCTCCAACCTCGACGTCGCCCTGCCCGACGGCACCGGCGATGCAGCCTATCTGGAGCGGCTGGGCGCCATCCTGCCGGAGCTGTCGGCGCGAAAGCGCTGGGATCTCGTCTTCTACAATGCCGGCGTCGATGTCCATGCCGAGGACCGGCTCGGCAGGCTGGCGCTGTCGAATGACGGGCTGCGCGCCCGCGACGATATGGTGATCCGCCATTTCCGCACGCTAGGCGTCCCGGTGTGCGGCGTTATCGGCGGCGGCTATTCGACGGATGTCGCAGCACTTGCCGCACGCCACGCCATCCTGTTCGAGGTGGCTGCGGGCTACGCGTGAAAGGCTGTTTGTTTGAGCATGATCTTTTCCGAAAGCCGGTTCCCACTTTTTGGGATCATGCTCTACTTCCTGAAATTGGCGATCCTGAGCAGGATGAAGGCCGGCACGACGATCGCGGCACCGAGCAGGATGTAGCCGAGGAAGCGGTCGATGGCGTGGAAGCCCAAATTCCACAGGTCGATGAAGAATTTGCGGATGCCGTAGAGCACGTCCATCGGCGACCAGCCGAAGGCGTTCATGACCAGGCCGACGAGGAACGACACCACAAGCAGCTTCAAGATCACCCGGAGCGGCGTATCGCCGAGAAAGCGGTTCAGTGCGGACAAGGCCTGTCTCCACAGTCGGGTGCCGCGATTCGGGCACATGCCCAGAAATACGCAGTTGACCGCCCGGCATCAAGCCGAGCCCTCAAACCGGATTGCGCATCGGCGCCGGGCCATGATATCGGAGGAACCAGCGCGGGTATGATGTAATGGTAGCTTGTCAGCTTCCCAAGCTGAACGCGCGGGTTCGATTCCCGCTACCCGCTCCAGCTTTGCCACACGGGTTGCGCCTGAGTTGGCGATGTTGAAAACTTGCGGCTTTACAGGCAGTTTTACAGCTCGGCTGGCCGTCCTTCATCTGTTTGGCCGATGTGCCAGTTCGTCGAATATCTCACATTGAGGGTCGGCGGGGCCTCGAATGACCCCAACCGGAATGTCTACCCTTGGCCCGCTGGCTTCTGCTGGCGGGCTTTTTTTGAGCATCACGCAGCAGTTGTAGCCGACTTGCATCGGCGCCGCTGCTGGTGGGCCTGTCTGGTCGTCTGGCCGGCCACGGGATGCGCCCCGCTACCCGCTCCAATCCTCAGCCCACCTCCCGCAAAATAAAATCGTGCAGCATCTTGGCCGCCGGCGACAGCGCGCGGTTCTTTACCGTGATCAGGCTGTAGGGCCTGACCTCGATGTCGAACTCGGTCTGGACGACGTCGATGGCGCCGTCGAGCCCTTCGGGGTTCTGAATGAACTTCGCGACCTGGATCGACACCGGCGCGATCGCGTCGGATTGCGCGACCATGACCAGAGTCAGTAACAGCGAGCTGGTGTTGAGGATGCGATCCGGCAGCGCGATGTTGCGGTTCAAAAAGTTGCTTTCCATGGCTTGGCGCAGCGGCGAGCCGCCCGACTGGAAAACCCAGTCATAGGCGGCGGTGTCTTCCAACCGCACTGCCTTGCCCTTGGTCAGCGGGTGGCCGCGGCGCACGATCAGGCAGGCCTTCTCGACGCCGATGACGCGGGCCTCGAACAGCCGCGGATTGAGGTCGTCGGGGATGCGGGCGATGATGAAATCGTGCCGAGAGGCGATCAGCTCGCGCGCCAGCACGTTCGAGGTCTCGACCTGCATGGTGATTTCGATGCGCGGATAGAGGCGCCGGATCTCGCGGATCGCCGGCACCGCCAGCTCGATCGCCGGTGCCGTGACCGCGCCCAGGAACACCGAGCCGCCCTTGCCCGCCTTGAGCTCGAAGATCTCGCGGTCGACCTCGCGCATCTCGAGCAGGATCGACCGCGCGCGCCGTGCCAACGCCTTGCCATAGGGCGTCAGCGTGATGCCACGCGGCAGCCTTTCGCAGAGCTTGACGTCGAGCACCGCCTCCATCTCGGCGATCATGCGCGAAGCCGCCGGCTGCGAGATGTTCATGACCTGGGCCGCGGCACTCACCCGGCCGTGCTCGTCGAGGGCTGCGATCATACGCATGTGACGCAGGCTCAAGCCGCTGCGCAGCAGGGTTCCGCCATCGCGCGGAATCTCATCGTAACCGGCTGATATTCCACCAGGATTTCGCAGCGCCGCCATGATTTTTCCCTACTCCTACGCCCGGCGCCCCAGCTGGATCCGGCAGCGTCGTCACTAGCCTAAGCCATATCAGTCGCGATATAGCAACCATCAAAGATCGCATTTGACAGTTATGGCAAAGCGACACACCCTTCGCGCGTCCTGAGACTTGACGATCGGTGACGAGAGAAAACTCGTATCGATTGAACCCAGAGTTTCGGGGCCGATTGGGAGGATACCGGAGATCGATGACGGCAGCGGCGCCTTTGGCGCTCCTGCACGATTGCGCGGCCCACGAAACCCAAGGGTACGCGTCCATCAACCAGGGAGAGTTAATGTGAAGATTATCAAGACACTGGCCGCCGTCGCGGCCCTAGGCATCGCCGCTATGACGCTGCCGGCGCAGGCGGGCGAAGGCCTGGTCGGCGTGCTGATGCCCACCAAGACCTCGCAGCGCTGGATCAACGACGGCGACGCCGTCAAGTCCCAGCTCGAGGCTTTGGGCTACACTGTCGACCTGCAATATGCGCAGGACGACATTCCGAACCAGCTCAGCCAGCTGGAAAACGAAATCACCAAGGGACCGAAGGCGCTGATCATCGCTTCGATCGACGGCACCACGATGGGCGATGCGCTGCAGAAGGCCAATGACGCCGGCGTTGTCGTCGTCGCTTACGACCGCCTGATCAAGAAGACGCCAAATGTCGATTACTACACCACCTTCGACAATTTCGGCGTCGGCGTCATCCAGGCAAAATCGCTGCTCAAGGGCCTCGGCTATCCCGAGAAGAAGGGTCCGTTCAACATCGAGCTGTTCGGCGGTTCGCCGGACGACAACAATGCGTTCTTCTTCTATAACGGCGCCATGTCGGTTCTTCAGCCGCTGATCGACGACAAGACCCTCGTCGTGAAGTCCGGCCAGATGGGCATGGACAAGGTCGGCACGCTGCGCTGGCTGGCGGCAACCGCCCAGGCCCGCATGGACAATCTGCTCTCCGCCAACTACTCGGACGGCAGCCGCGTCGATGGCGTGCTCTCGCCCTATGACGGCCTGTCGCGCGGCATCATCGCTTCGCTGCGTGCCGTAGGCTACGGCACTGCCGATCAGCCATGGCCGATCGTCACCGGACAGGACGCCGAGACCGCTTCGGTCAAGGCGATCATTGCCGGCGAACAGTATTCGACCGTGTTCAAGGACACCCGCGAACTCGCCAAGGCGACGGTCGAACTCGTCGACAAGGTGCTCTCGGGCGGCAAGCCGGAAGGCCTCGACACCACGACCTACAACAACGACGTCAAGGTCGTTCCCTCGATCCTGTTGACGCCGCATGACGTCGACAAGTCGAACTACCAGGCGCTGGTGGTCGACTCCGGCTACATCAAGGCCGAAGAACTGAAGTAATCGCGGTTACAAAGCCTGGGGTCCTGCGCAGGCAGGGCCCCTTTTCGTTGGCGAGCCAGCCCGGTATTGTTTGCGGACCTCGCAGGAGTGGTATTCTCAATGGCATCGACGATTTTGGAGATGCGCGACATCACCAAGACGTTTCCAGGCGTCAAGGCGCTGTCGAACGTCAAGCTCATGGTCGAGGAAGGCGAGATCCATGCCGTGGTCGGCGAGAACGGCGCCGGCAAGTCGACGCTGATGAAGGTGCTGTCGGGTGTGTATCCGTCCGGCACCTATGACGGCCAGATCATCTATCGCGGCGATGAGTGCCATTTTAAAGGCATCCATGACAGCGAGCGCAAGGGCATCGTCATCATCCACCAGGAGCTTGCGCTGGTGCCGATGCTGTCTATCGCCGAAAACATATTTCTCGGCAACGAGCAGGCCAAATACGGCGTCATCGACTGGAATGCCAACGAGACGCGCACCAGCGCCCTGCTCAAGAAGGTCGGCCTCAAGGAAGACCCCAACACGCTGATCACCAATATCGGCGTCGGCAAGCAGCAGCTGGTCGAGATCGCCAAGGCGCTCAGCAAGGAAGTGAAGCTGCTCATTCTGGACGAGCCGACGGCGAGCCTGTCCGAAAAGGACAGCCAGGCGCTGCTCGATCTGCTGCTCGAATTCAAGCGGCAGGGCATCACTTCGATCCTGATCTCCCACAAGCTCAACGAGGTGAACCGGGTCGCCGACAAGGTCACGATCATCCGTGACGGCCGGACCATCGAGACGTTGGCCAAGAAGGACATCTCGGAGGACCGCATCATCACGTCGATGGTCGGCCGTTCGCTCGACGACCGCTACCCGCCGCGAGAGCCGAAGATCGGTGAGACCGTTCTCGAAGTGAAAAACTGGTCGGTCTACCATCCCATCCATGCCGAGCGGCAGGTCATCAAGGGCATCAACCTCAACGCCCGCAAGGGCGAAGTGGTCGGCATTGCCGGGCTCATGGGCGCCGGCCGGACCGAGTTTGCCATGAGCCTGTTCGGCCGGTCCTACGGCCGCCGCATAACCGGCGAGGTGTTCCTAAACGGCAAGCCGATCGACGTCTCTTCGGTGAGCAAGGCGGTGGAACACGGCATCGCCTACGTTACCGAGGACCGCAAGACCTACGGTCTCAACCTGATCGACCACATCAAGCACAACATCACGCTGGCCAACCTGCCCGGCGTGTCGCGCCACGGCGTGATCGACGATTTGCGCGAGCTTTCGGTCGCCAACGATTATCGCGGCAGGACCAACATCCGCGCCTCGAGCGTCTACCAGATGACCGGCAACCTTTCTGGCGGCAATCAGCAGAAGGTGGTGCTGTCGAAATGGCTGTTCGCCAATCCGGAAGTGCTGATCCTCGACGAGCCGACACGTGGTATCGACGTCGGCGCCAAATATGAAATCTATACGATCATCGCGCGTCTCGCCTCCGAGGGTAAGGCAATCATCGTCATCTCGTCGGAAATGCCCGAACTGCTCGGCATCACCGACCGCATCTACGTCATGAACGAAGGACGCATCGTCGGCGAAATGGCGGCAAGCGACGCCAGCCAGGAAAAGATAATGCGCGCCATCGTCCGCGGAGAAGGAAAAGCATCATGAGCACCGAAAGCGCTCCCGGGCCGCAGACCGGCGTTGCCCAGGATCTACAACAGGGACCTCGCATTGCCGTCTCGGCGCTGGTCACCAATCTGCGCGAATACGGGTTGGTGCTGGCGTTGATCGCAATCATGGTGTTCTTCCAGTTCACCACGTCCGGAACGCTGTTCAAGCCGGTGAACCTCAGCAATCTCGTGCAGCAGAACAGCTTCATCATCGTGATGGCGCTGGGCATGCTTCTGGTGATCGTTTCGGGTCACATCGATCTCAGCGTCGGCTCCGTCGCCGGCTTCATCGGCGCATTGGCGGCGATGATGATGGTCATCTGGCCGCTTGGCCCATTGAGCAATCCGCTGGTGGTGTCGATCATCTGCCTGATCGTCGGTGGTGCGATCGGCGCGGCACAAGGCTACTGGATTGCCTATCACCGAATACCGAGCTTTATCGTCACGCTGGCGGGCATGCTGATCTTCCGCGGCATCTGCCAGGCGCTGCTTGGTGGCGGGTCTTCCGTGGGGCCGCTTCCAGTCGGCTTCAAGGCGCTCAGTTCCGGCTTCATTCCGGACCTGATCGGCCCATTGACGCTGATACCGCCAACCGTGAACGCCGCCGGCAAAACCATTGTCGGCAGCGGCCTCACGCTGCACCTGACGACGATCGTGATCGGCCTCGTCGCCGTGCTCGCCTATGCCTATTTCGGGCTCAGGGCACGGCGCACCCGCGAGAAGCATGGCTACGAAGCCGAGCCCTTCTCGCTGTTCGTCGTCAAGACCCTGGTGATCAGCGCGCTGGCGCTGTTTCTCGTTTACCAATTCGCCACCTATAGGGGCCTCCCCATCGTTCTCATGGTGATGGGCGTGCTGATCGCGTTGTTCGTCTTCGTTACCAAACGCATGACGATCGGCCGCCGCATCTATGCGATGGGCGGCAATGCCAAGGCAGCCCAGCTATCGGGCATCAAGACCGAACGGCTGACGTTGATGGTGTTCATCAATATGGGCGTGCTGTCGGCACTCGGCGGCCTGATTATCGCAGCGCGCTTGGGGCAAGCTGTGCCGGCGGCCGGCCTCGGCAGCGAGCTCGACGTCATCGCTGCAGTGTTCATCGGTGGCGCTTCGGCGATGGGCGGCGTCGGCCAGGTCATCGGCGCGGTGGTCGGCGGTTTCATTATGGGCGTCATGAACAACGGCATGTCGATCATGGGCGTCAATGTCGACTGGCAGCAGGTGGTCAAAGGCCTGGTGCTGCTCGGCGCCGTCGTCTTCGACGTCTACAACAAGAACAAGGCTTGAGAGGCAACCAGGAGGCATACGGGTCACATCGCGGCGCTGCCGGGCGGCGCGAAGAAGTCCCCCGAGGGACCTGACCCGCGAGCGCAATCCGGACGAAGAATTTCAACCGCGGCGTGGACAGGGTCTGAGCCGCGCCGGGCAGGGTTTGCCAAGAAGGCAGGCCGCAATTCAGAGAGGGTTACCATGCTGATCTCCCAGATCCTCGACGACGCCGAGACGATCCGCGTCGTTGCCCGCAACGGCGGCAAGACCCGCGTCATCAACGGGGCCCGCAGCGTCTATTCGCTGGCGATGGAAGCCGCGCGCACCGGCACCGGGCTTGTCGCCCTGATCGAGCGCAAGGGCTTCGGCGAAACCGTCGATCTCGATGCAGCCTACAAGAAGGGACGGCTGCTGTCGCCGATCAACCATCCCGATCCGGCGCATCTCCATCTCACCGGCACCGGGCTGACGCATCTCGGCTCCGCCGCGACCCGCGATTCCATGCACAAGAAGCTCAGCGATGGCGGCGAGGAACAGCTGACCGATTCCATGAAGATGTTCCGCATGGGGCTGGAGGGCGGCAAGCCGGCGAAGGGCCAGATCGGCGTGCAGCCCGAATGGTTCTACAAGGGCAACGGTACCATGGCAGTGGCGCCCGGCGCGGCGCTCATGTCGCCCGCCTTCGCCCAGGATGCCGGCGAGGAGCCGGAAATCGCCGGAATCTATGTGATCGGCGACGACGGCGCCCCGTTCCGCGTCGGCTTCACGCTGTCGAACGAGTTTTCCGACCACGTCACCGAGCGCGTGAATTATCTCTTCCTCGCCCATTCGAAACTGCGCAACGCCTCGTTCGGGCCGGAGATCCTGATCGGCGACCTGCCGTCCGACATTCGCGGCGCTTCACGCATCCTGCGCCACGGCAAGCTGCTTTGGGAAAAGCCGTTCCTGTCGGGCGAGGCGAACATGTCGCACACCATTGGCAATCTCGAGCATCACCACTTCAAATACTCGGCCTTCCGCCAGCCGGGCGACGTGCATGTGCACATGTTCGGCACGGCGACGCTGTCCTTCGCCGACGGCATCAGGACCGAGGCCGGTGACGTATTCGAAATCGAGGCGCAGGATTTCGGCCTGCCGCTGCGCAACCCGCTTGAAATCGAGCAGCCGGTGAAGGTGGCGGTGAAGGCGCTTTGAGGCGTCGATGACAGCGTGATCTCCCCCCTCGTGGGGGAGATTGGCAGTTCCAAACTCATCGCGCGGCGCGGAAATGCTTGGACAGTTTCAGGCCCTGCGCCTGATAGTTCGAGCCGAGATCTGTGCCGTAGAGTGCCTGCGGCCGTTTCAGCATATGCTCGTAGACCAACCGTCCGACGATCTGGCCGTGGTCGAGGATGAACGGCACTTCGTGGCTACGCACCTCGAGCACCGCCCGGCTGCCGGTGCCGCCCGACGCCGAATGGCCGAAACCCGGGTCGAAGAAACCGGCATAATGGACGCGGAACTCGCCGACCAGCGGGTCGAAAGGCGTCATTTCGGCGGCGTAGAGTGGCGGCACATGCACCGCCTCGCGCGACACCAGAATATAGAATTCGTCCGGATCGAGCACCAGCTCGCCGGCACCGCTCTTGTAGAGCGGCTCCCAGAAATCGACGACATCCTGCGCGGCGCGCTTGTCGACGTCGACCAGGCCGGTGTGGTGCTTGCCGCGATAGCCGACCAGCCCGTCCTTGTCGCCGTCGAGATCGATCGACAGCGCGATTCCCCCGCCTGAGATGTTGGGTGGTTCGGTGGCGACCAACATTTCGGCGCGGTGCAACTCGTGCAGCTCGCTTTCCGACAAGAGCGCATTGCCGGTGCGGAACCTGATCTGCGACAGCCGCGAGCCGGTCCGCACGATGATCGGGAAAGTGCGCGGGCTGACCTCCAGATAGAGCGGGCCTTCATAGCCGGCGGCGATCTTGTCGAACTCGTGGCCACGGTCGGTCATTACCCGGGTGAAGATATCGAGCCGTCCAGTCGAGCTTTTCGGGTTGGCGGAGGCGGAAATATGGGCGGGCAGCGCCAGGCTTTCGAGCAGCGGCACGATGTAGACGCAGCCGGTTTCCAGCACGGCACCTCCGGCGAGGTTGATCTCGTGCAGCTTCAGCCGGTCGAGCTTGTCGACAACGCTGTGGTCCGGGCCGGGCAAGAAGGAAGCACGCACTCGCCAGGCCTTGTCGCCGAGCCTGAGGTCAAGGCTGGCCGGCTGGATCTGATCGGCATCGAGCATGCGCGGCGATTTCAGCGCGCCCGTCTGGAACAGCGCGGAAATATGCTGATCGGGAAGAATGCCTGTCTGCCGCAAGGGTCTGGCTCCGTTCGAAGGCCGGGCGAGGTCTTGTTCTGTCGCAGGTCCGACCGTGGACGCCTTTGGCACCTGCTTGGTACAACCCTCTTAATCATGCCGGCAATTGACGCAAGCGTGGCGCGGGTCTAAAGCTCGTTATCCCGTGGTGATTTGGCCGGTCGGCTTGCAGCCACGTTAAACAAGTCGCTAAAGGACCGTCGGGCCGCAAGGCCATATGGACCGGTTGCGACTTTCGCGGCCGGTTTTTTGTTGTTTGGACCAATTTTGGTGTTTGGATGGAATGATGACCAAGAAGCGCGATTGGAAGCCTCAGACCGCACTCGTGCATGCCGGGACGCTGCGTTCCGGCTTCGGCGAGACCTCCGAGGCGATGTATCTCACCCAAGGCTATGTCTACGAGACGGCGCAAGCGGCGGAGGCCCGCTTCAAGGGCGAGGAGCCGGGCTTCATCTATTCGCGCTATGCCAATCCGACGGTCGACATGTTTGAGAAACGCATGTGCGCGCTGGAAGGAGCCGAGGACGCGCGCGCCACGGCATCCGGCATGGCGGCGGTGACGGCAGCACTGCTGTGTAGCGCCAAGGCGGGCGACCATATCGTGGCGGCGCGCGCGCTGTTCGGCTCCTGCCGCTGGGTGATCGAGACGCTGGCGCCGAAATACGGCATTGAGGCAACGCTGGTCGACGGCACCGACATCGCCAATTGGGAAAAGGCGGTCAAGCCAAACACCAAACTGTTTTTCCTGGAAAGCCCTACCAATCCAACGCTGGAGGTAGTCGACATTGCCGCCGTGGCGGCACTTGCCAATTCGATCGGCGCCAGGCTGATCGTCGATAATGTCTTCGCTACGCCCTTGCAGCAGAAACCCCTGCAGCTCGGCGCCCACATCGTCGTCTATTCGGCCACGAAGCATATTGACGGCCAGGGGCGTTGTCTTGGCGGCATCGTTCTGTCGGACAAGAAATGGATCGACGAGAACCTGCATGACTATTTCCGCCACACCGGCCCCAGCCTCTCGCCCTTCAATGCCTGGACGCTGCTGAAAGGCCTGGAGACGCTGCCGCTACGCGTACGCCAGCAGACGGAAAGTGCCGGCCGCATCGCGGATTTCCTGGCCGAGCGCCCGCAAATCGCCCGCGTCATCTATCCCGGCCGCGCCGACCACCCGCAAGCGGCCGTGGTCAAGAAGCAGATGTCGGGCGGCTCGACGCTGATTTGCTTCGATGTGAAGGGCGGCAAGCAGGCGGCCTTTGCCTTCCAGAACACACTCGACGTCGTGCTGATTTCCAACAATCTCGGCGACGCCAAGAGCCTGATCACCCATCCGGCGACGACCACACACAAGAACTTGACTGATGAAGCCCGCGCCGAGCTCGGCATCGGACCGGGAACGCTCAGGCTGTCAGTCGGCCTTGAGGACGCCGACGACCTGCTCGAAGACATCGAGCAGGCACTGAGAGTTGCCGGATAAGGGCTGGCCGAACAGAGGCAGCGGGGACGTGCCGATCAGGCGCCGGACGGGGTCTCTTCCAGCTCCGCGACAGTCTTCGTCTGGATAGTCATCACGTTGCCGCGCCAGTCGATGGCGCCGCTCAGCCATCCGCGCGCCCAAACGACGGGAAGCATCAGGTCTCGTGCCATCATCGCCGGGATCGTGCGCGGCGACAGGTGCCATCCCTTGGTCGAGGCCAAGGCGCATTCCGGCAGGTAGGCCGCGACCAGCACGGCGATGGCGGTTGCCGGCAGGCTGACGCCGGCGTCAGCCGCGGCGATCAGTGCAAGCACTAGCGGCGGTGCCGCGCCGATCAGGATTTCGGGGGCAAAGAACAGTGCAAAGGTGACGCGGCGCAGCCGCGCCCAGCGCGCCTGCCGCGACCAGATCTCGCCAAGCGTGCGCCGGCCGAGCGGCTGTTCGAAGGGAGAGGCGACAAGATTGACTCGCAGTCCGAGCCCGTTGACCAGCTTGGTCGCGGCGGCGTCCTCGGCGATCTCGGCGGCAAGCGCGCGGATGCCGCCATTGGCATCGAGCATCGGCTTGTTCCACAACATGCTCTTGCCCTGGGCGAAGCCGAGGCCGAGCGCCTCTCCAGCGTACTGCCAGCGTGCCTGCAGCGTGTTGAGAAAGGCGCATTCGACCTCCCCCCAGAACCCGTCCGGCCGCGAGCCGATTGGCGTCGAGCAGACGAGGCCGGTGTCATGCCGCCACGCCGCCATCAGGTGCTGGACGTAGTCGCTCGACATAAGCACATTGGAATCGGCAAGGATGACCCAGCGATAACGCGCCGCCTCCCAACCCTTCACGCAATTGTTGAGTTTTGGATTGCCGCTGATGCGGTCGTCACCGACCAGAAGGCGGGCGCGAATAGCTGGAAAGCGCGCCATTGCGGCAGTGATCGGCTTGACCACCGGGTCGTCGGCATGGGCGACACAGAAGATGAGTTCGTAGCGCGGCCAGTCGAGTGAGAAGGCGCGCTCCAGCGTCTCTTCGGCAAACGGCTCGACGCCGCGCGCCGGGATGACGATCGATACCGGCGGCGCGTTGGGCGGCGCAATACTGGCTGGTCGCTTCAGCTTCTGCGAAGCTAACAGGATGCTGGCGAGATTTGAAAGAAGGAGGGCTATGGAAAGGAGGGCGGCTGCGAATGTCGGTTCCATCGAGATCTGGTCACTCCAGAAATGCCGGCCGCATGACAGCCGTTTTCAACAATTCGACAGAACGCTGAGTCGTCCGGCACAAGCCTGCACACCATCATTGTCATGTGTCACTCAAATGACATTGTTTTTCGGCACCTGCGCTTGAGATCGGGCAAGAAGATGCTGCGCATCGTTGACCAAACTGCGCTGAGCATCGAAAGTTCCATCTACATTGCTTTGGAGCAGTTTATGTACAGCGCCGTCACCCGCAACATCGAAGTGCAGGTCAGGCCGTTCTATCTGGAGGATCACTCCGATCCGCCGCAAAACCGCTATGTCTGGGGCTACCAGGTGACCATCGACAATCAGTCGGATGAGTTCGTGCAGCTTCTGTCACGCTACTGGCACATTACCGACGGTACCGGCAAAGTCGAGGAAGTGCGCGGCCCCGGGGTCGTCGGCGAGCAACCCGGACTCAACCCCGGCGACAGCTATCAGTATACGTCTGGATGCCCGCTCTCGACCCCGTCCGGCATCATGGTCGGGCACTACACAATGCGCAACAAGCGGGGCGAGACGTTCGACGTCGCCATCCCCGCCTTCTCGCTCGATTTGCCGGGCACGCGGCGCACCGTCAATTGACCGCCGTCATCCAGCCGCTGCAAACTCCGCCGGGTCGAAGTCATATCGCTTCGAGCAGAATTCGCAGGCGACGTGAATGCTGCCATCCTCGGTGCTGTCTCTGATCTCCTCGGCGGAAAAGCCTTCGAGAATGCCGCGGATCTTCTCCCTCGAGCATGAGCACTGGTCGGCGACCGGCACGCCGCCGAACACGCGGACGCCATGCTCGTGGAAAAGCCGGTAAAGCAGCCGTTCGGCGCCGATCGTCGGATCGATCAGCTCGGTCGGTTCAATAGTACCAAGCAGCGCCAGCAGCTCCTGCCAGGAATTGTCGGTCGGGTCGTGGATTTCCTCACGCGGATCGCCGTCGCCCCCGGGAAGGTCGGGTACGCGCATACGCTCCGCCGACTGCGGCAGGAATTGTGCCAGCAGGCCACCGGCCCGCCATTGCTCGCGGGCACCGCCGACGCCGGGCGTCAGAAGCTTGGCAACCGAAAGGCGGAGGTCGGTCGGAATCTGCTCCGACTGGCGGAAATAGGTGCGTGCGGCATCTTCAAGTGTGACGCCGTCGAGCTGGACGATGCCCTGGTAGCGCTGCGTGTGAGCGCCCTGGTCGATGGTCAGCGCCAGGACACCGCTGCCGATCAGCGTCTGCGGTGACGTCTCGCCGGCCGAAGTCAAAGCCTGCAGCCGGTCGGCATCGAAGCGGGCATAAGCGCGCAGCGCGTGCGGCGTGGAGAAATCGGCGACCAGCATGTCGACCGGCCCATCGGTGCGGGTCTGCAGAATGAACTTGCCCTCGAATTTCAGCGAAGTTCCGAGCAGTACCGTCAGCACACAGGCTTCGGCCAGGAGCCGGGCGACCGGCTCGGGATAGTCGTGGCGGCTGAGAATGGCGTCGAGCATCGGCCCGAGCTGGACGGTGCGCCCGCGCACGTCGAGCGGGCCGACCTCGAACGGCACGACATGATCATCGCCGGCGTAGCCGAATTCGCCGAGCTTGGGTTTATGTTCAGCCAATTGATGAGTTTCCAACATGACAAAGCTCCGGGGCGCGGCGATGCCGCCCTCCGGGGCGCATGCGACGAGACGCGCTCGATTTGCGTGATGCGCCTGAGATAGGCACCACCCACTCCCGGATCAAGGCGGCGCAGATCAGGCCGGCCCGGATCATCGCGGCCCGTATCAAGCGCCCAGGCACCAGGCCAGGACCGCCTTCTGGGCATGGAGCCGGTTCTCGGCCTCATCGAACACCACAGAATGCGGTCCGTCGATGACCTCGTCGGTAACCTCCTCACCGCGATGTGCCGGCAGACAGTGCATGAACAGCGCGTCCGGCTTGGCTTTCGCCATCAGTGCCGCATTGACCTGATAGGGCAGGAAGACATTGTGGCCGCGGGCACGGTGCTCCTGGCCCATTGACACCCAGCAGTCGGTGACGATGCAGTCGGCCTCGTGAACGGCCTCCTCGGGCGAGCGGGTGAATTTCAGCTTGCCGCCATTGGCTTTCGACCAGTCGACATGCTTCTGAGCCGGTTCGCTGCCCTCGGGCACGGCGACGTTCAGCTTGAAATGGAACCGCGCAGATGCCTCCAGGAGCGAATGCAGCACGTTGTTGCCGTCGCCGGTCCAGGCGATCGTCTTGCCGGCCACCGGACCGCGGTGCTCTTCGAAGGTCATGATGTCGGCCATCAGCTGGCAGGGATGGGTCTCGTCGGTCAGCCCGTTGATGACGGGGACCGTAGCGTTTTCCGTCAGTTCCAGCAGCCGGTCATGCGAGGTGGTGCGGATCATGATGGCATCGACATAGCGCGACAGCACCTTGGCCGTGTCGGCAATGGTCTCCGAGCGGCCAAGCTGCATCTCGGTGCCGGTCAGCATGATCGTCTCGCCACCCAACTGCCGCATGCCGACGTCGAACGATACGCGCGTGCGCGTCGACGGCTTGTCGAAGATCATCGCCAGCACCTTGCCTTCGAGCGGCTTGCTGCGTTCTCCGGCCTTGAGCCTTGCCTTTCGCACAGCTGCGTCGTCGAGCATGAAGCGCAGATCGCCTTCGGAAACGGCAGAAAGATCGGTAAAATGGCGAAGGGACATCAGGAATTCCAGGATTACTTCGCAGCGGCAGCGACGATGGCATCCGCCAGGCTCTTGGCGCCGGCACGAATGCGCTCGAGCGCCTCGTGGATCTCGGCGTCGGTGACGGTGAGAGGCGGCAGCAGGCGGATAACGTTGTCGCCGGCCGGAACCGTCAAGAGATGCTGGTCACGCAGTGCCACCGTGACCTTGGTGTTGGGCATCGCGCATTTAAGCCCAAGCATCAGGCCGGTGCCCCTGATGCTTTCGATAACATCCGGAAATTCGTCGGCGACACCGGCAAGCCCCTGCTTCAACAGCAGCGCCTTGCGCCGGACGTCCTCGAGAAAGCCGTCTTCCAGCACCACGTCGAGCACGGCGTTGCCGACCGCCATCGCCAGCGGATTGCCGCCGAAGGTGGTGCCGTGCACGCCGGCGGTCATGCCGACCGCCGCCTCGTCGGTGGCGAGGCAGGCACCCATCGGGAAGCCGCCGCCGATGCCCTTGGCCACCGCCATCAGGTCGGGGGTGACGCCCGCCCATTCATGCGCGAACAGCTTTCCGGTGCGGCCGACGCCGCATTGGACCTCGTCGAAAATCAGAAGCAGTCCGTGCTGATCGCAGAGCTGCCTGAGCCGCTTCAGCGATTGCGTCGGCACTTGCCTGATGCCGCCCTCGCCTTGCACCGGCTCGATCAGGATCGCCGCGGTTTCAGGTGTGATCGCCTTTTCGGCGGCATCCACATCGTCGAAGCCGACCTGGTCGAAGCCGTCGACCTTGGGGCCGAAACCTTCCAGGTATTTGTACTGGCCCCCGGCGGCGATGGTCGCCAGGGTACGGCCGTGGAAGGCGCCTTCGAAGGTGATTGTGCGGTATCGCTCGGGATGGCCCTTGACGAAGTGGTAGCGCCGTGCCGTCTTGATGGCGCATTCGAGCGCCTCTGCGCCGGAATTGGTGAAGAACACCTTGTCGGCGAAGCTGGCGTCGGCCAGCCGCTCGCCGAGCCGGCTCTGTCCCGGAATCTCGTACAGATTGGAGACGTGCCAGAGCTTGGCGGCCTGCTCGGTGAGGGCCGCGACCAGATGCGGATGGCTGTAGCCCAATGAATTGACGGCGATCCCGCCGGCGAAATCGAGATATCGCTCGCCCTTATCGGTGACCAGCCAGGTGCCTTCACCGTGGTCGAAAGCCAGGGGTGCGCGAACAAAGGTCTCGAAAAGCGCCGAACCGCTCATTATATGCGTCTCCGGAACCGGAAAAATCAAAAAGCCGCCAAAGCGGCGGCCCTTGTGGCTTATCGTGTTTTTCGGCCGTGAAGTCAACGAAAAGGTCGCGCAAGGACGTGCGGCAAGCCCTCCAGCATAACGCCGGCTCATAAGCGACCGGGCAAGTTGGGGAAAACCGAAAAAACCGATTCGTGTTGGCCTTGGGACTCTTGTCACCGAGTCAGCGCATAAGGTAATTGTAGTAGAGAAATAACTAGATTTCGTGCGGCGGACCTAATCACCCGATATATGTGGTGTCTGCCCGGCAGAAGCCGGGTCGGGAATGGATTCCGATTGCCGCACGTTTCAGCAGGAGCGCGGTCTCATGAACTGGACTGACGAGCGAGTCGAACTTCTCAGAAAATTGTGGTCGGAGGGCCTCAGCGCCAGCCAGATCGCCGCACAGCTTGGCGGGGTCAGCCGCAATGCCGTCATCGGCAAAGTGCACCGGCTGAAACTGTCCGGTCGCGGACGCACGACCGCCTCACCGGCACGCCAGAAGAAGACGGTACAGGGATCGACGATCCAGAAATCGGTGTCCCGGGCAGCAAGCGCCACGCGCCATGCCACCACGTCGATGTCGATCGGTGCGACCGCGCTCAAGGCGCAGTTCGATGCCGAACCGGTAGCGCGCCACTATATCCGCCCGGTCGAGAACGTCGTCGTGCCAATCTCGCGGCATCTGCAACTCGTCGAGCTGAACGAGCGCACCTGCAAATGGCCGAATGGCGATCCGCTCTCGGAAGATTTCCATTTCTGCGGCAACGACGCCGCCGAAACCGGCCCTTACTGCAAGTACCACGCCCGCGTGGCGTTTCAGCCAGCATCGGAGCGGCGGCGGCATAGATAGGCGATAGGCAGTGGGGAGTAGGCAGTAGGCAGTAGGGGAAGATAGCGCTTCACAAGGATCGTTTCGCCAACAACCCACTTCCGTATTGCCTATTCCCTACTGGCTACTGCCTATTCCCTTACCCTTACAGCCACCCATTCTTGCGAAACCGCCAGTAAAGAAACGTGCAGATCAGGGCAATTGCCGCCAGGACGGCCGGGTAGCCATATTCCATCCTCAGTTCCGGCATGTCGCTGAAATTCATGCCGTAAATGCCGGCGAATGCCGTGGGCACGGCCAAGATGGCCGCCCATGAGGCAAGCTTCTTGGAAATCGCCGTCTCCTGGCTTTGACCGACCAGAAGGCTCGCCTCGAAGGCGAAAGCGAGAACCTCACGCAGGCTGTCGATCTTTTCCTGGACAGTGCGGATATGGTCGGTGACGTCGCGAAACAGCGGATGCATGGCTGTGTGGATTTGCGGCAGATCGGCGCTGGTCAGCCGCCGGCAGACCTCCACCAGCGGCAGAGCAGCGTTGCGCAGGCGCAAGAGATCGCGGCGCAGCATGTAAAGCCGCTCGATATCGGAGCCGGTCATCGGTTTCAGCAGAACCTTGTCCTCGATCGCCTCGACCTCGTTTTCGATCTGCTCGAGCACGGGCATGTAGTTGTCGACGATGAAATCGAGAATGGCGTAGAGGACGAAATCCTCGCCCTTGGCGAGGGAATGCGGACAGCTTTCCCAGTGCTGGCGAACGGCGGCGTAGGAGGTCGACGGGCCATGCCTGACGCTGACGATATAGCCGGCGCCGACGAACAGATGCGTCTCGCCGAAGGTGACACGGCTGTCGATCAACTGCGCCGTGCGGGCAACGATGAACAGGGCATCGCCATATTGCTCGATCTTCGGCCGTTGGTGCGGATGCTCGGCGTCCTCGATCGCCAGCTCATGCAGATGAAATTGCGCCTGGACGCGCAGTAACAAATTGCGGTCGGGCTCCAGCAGTCCGATCCAGACCACGTGGCCCGGCTTCCCGGCCCATTCGCCGGCTTCCTCGATCGGAATGTCGGCGATGCGCCGCCCAGCCGTATAGACGCCGCAAGCGATTATACCCGACATCGGCGGCGCAGGAGCAAACTCGCGGACATATTCCATCGCAGCCTCCTGGAGGCGGGGCCTTCATCGCGGAACTGAGAAGTCAGCGCGTCGAAAGCTTAGCGCAATTTTCTGTCAGGTGGCGAATCCGAAATTCGCATTAGTATCGAGAGACACTCATTTCGCTGGTTGCGTTGCGGGAAGAATAATCTTGTCCGTCTTGTCGCCCTTCCGACGATCGGCCGGCATCTGGTCGCCGGTGACGATATAGTAGATCGTCTCGGCGATGTTGGTGGCGTGGTCGCCGATGCGCTCGATGTTCTTGGCGCAAAATAGGAGATGCGTGCAGGGCGTGATGTTGCGTGGGTCTTCCATCATGTAAGTCAGCAACTCGCGAAACAGCGAGGTGTACATGGCATCGATCTGGTCGTCGCGGTCGCGCACGAAACCGATTTTTTCCACTGACCGCGATGCGTAGACGTCGAGTACTTCCTTGAGCTGTGTCAGCGCCAGATTAGCCAAAGCCTCGAGGCCGCGGAACAGGCTGCTCGGCTGGCGCCCATCAGCGACAGCAACCACTCGCTTGGCGACGTTCTTGCCGAGGTCGCCTACCCGTTCGAGGTCCGCCGAGATGCGGATCGCACCGACGATCTCGCGCAGATCCGTCGCCATCGGCTGGCGCTTGGCGATGATGATGATCGCCTTATCGTCGATCTCGCGCTGCCCCTCATCCAGAACCAGGTCGTCTCGAATGACTTTCTGGGCAAGTCCCGGATCCGCATTGACCAGTGCCGCGACGGCCTGCTCGACCATGCGCTCGGCATGCCCGCCCATCGCCGCGATGCGCTTCGACAGATATTTCAGCTCCTCGTCATAGGCGCTGACGATGTGCACGGACTGCATGGACCAAATGCCTTCCCGGGATCTTGTGGTTGAGTCGCTCCTCGAATCCCCGCTAATACGCTAGCCGGATGACAGAAAAAAGAAACGGCCCATCATGGGCTAGAGATAGTACTGCGTCAGCGAGCCGGCAAATGGACGGTGAACGCCGCACCCTTGCCGACTTCCGACCAGATGGAGAGCCTGGCGTTGTGCCGGGTCAGGATATGCTTGACGATGGACAGGCCAAGGCCGGTGCCCTTCTGGGTCCGGCTGTTCTCGACGTCGACGCGGTAGAAGCGCTCGGTGATGCGCGGGATGTGTTCTTCGGGAATGCCGGGGCCGAAATCCCTGATAGTGACGTCGATCCCCGGTTCGGTATCGCTGTCGCTGCGCGTGATCGACACCACGACGCGTCCGCCCGACTGACCATATTTGCAGGCGTTTTCCAGCAGGTTTTCGAAGACCTGGAAAAGCTCGTCCCGATCGCCGGGCACGGCGAGCGGCCCTTCCGCGAAATCACGCTCGATGACGACGCCGTTTTCCTTGGCGAGCGGCCCAAGCGAATCGATGACGCTGTCGATGGCCTGGCGCAGATCGACCTCGGTTCCCAGCTTGAGATAGGGCTTCATCTCCAGCCGTGACAGCGACAGAAGGTCGTCGATGAGGCGCGCCATGCGGCTGGTCTGGTTCTGCATGATCTGCAGGAACTGCTCGCGTGCCGCAGGGTCGTTGCGGGCCGGCCCGCGCAGCGTCTCGATGAAGCCGGCAATCGAGGCGAGAGGCGTGCGTAGCTCGTGGCTGGCATTGGCAATGAAGTCGGCGCGCATTCTGTCGATCCGGCGCGCTTCGCTCTGGTCCTTGAACACCAGCACGTAGAGATCCGTGGCGTGACCCACAGAAGACGCGCTCACCCGATAGGCTCGTTCGACCGGCAGCCTTTCAACATAGTCGACGCTGTCCGAGGCGACGTTGCCTGCCAAGATATTATCCAGCAAGGACTGCATTTCCGGCGCGCGGAATTTCAGCGACAGCGACATGCCGGGGGCAATCCCGCCAAAGGCTGCAAAGGCGGCGGCGTTGGCATGGACGATGGCGGCGGAACGATCGAAAATGATCAGCGGATCGGCAACCGCTGCCGCGAGATATTCGCCGGAAAGTTGTTGCAAGCCGCTCGCCTCGACGGCCGCGGCATTTTCGGTCGATTGACGGGCGACGCCGGCCGGCAGTATTGCCGCGGCAACCAGCACGGCGCCTGCCAGCAGCACCACATAGCCAGACATGCCGGCAAAACCATAAACGATCAGAACCGCAACGAAGCCGGCCGCTAGCAGCCAGCGGCTGTTCCACAGCCGCATGGCGACGGCTTGCGCCCTGCCTTTCCGCTCTGTGCCGATATCGGCCATTTGCGCTCCGTCGCCTGCGCTCCGTGTGCGGCCAACGCTCAATAACTTCCTGCTGGACCGACGCTAGAGCGCCGTGCGTCCAATTGGGCGCACAAAGGACGCTCTACCGCATTATCTGCTGCATCGTTCTTTCCGAAAATCGATTCCGATTTTCGGGCCGATGCCGTAAGGCTTCCAATAGCATGAGTCCGGAGGCTGGAAAGGTTCGTCTCGATGAAAAACGCCAAAGAAAGCCCCACTGCAGCTTCATCGGGGCCGCTGAAGATCATGATCTACGGCAAGGAGCGGGAGTTCGACATCGAGGCTCCGACGCTTCCCGACTGGATCGAGGACCGCAAGCTCACCGCCGGCGGCTACCCTTACGACAAGAAAATGAAGGGCGAGGAGTATGACGAGAGGTTAGAGAAGCTGCAGATCGAGCTGGTCAAGGCGCAGGCGTGGCTGCAGTCGACAGGCAAGCGGGTAATGTCGCTGTTTGAGGGGCGCGACGCTGCCGGCAAGGGCGGCACGATCTTCGTTTTGCGCCAGTATCTGAACCCTCGCACGGCGCGCAACGTGGCGCTGACCAAGCCAACACCCACCGAGCTTGGACAATGGTACTTCCAGCGTTACGTCGACCACTTCCCGACGTCGGGCGAATTCGTCACCTTCGACCGCTCCTGGTACAACCGCGCCGGTGTTGAACCGGTGATGGGATTCTGCACGCCCGAGCAGCACGAGCAATTTCTGGACGAGGTTCCGCATTTCGAGCGGATGATCCGCAACGAAGGCATCCATTTCTTCAAATTCTGGCTGAACATCGGCCGGGAAACACAGCTCGAGCGGTTCCACGACCGTCGCTGGAGCCCGCTGAAGAGCTGGAAGTTTTCGCCGATCGACATCGCCGGCATCACCAAATGGGACGACTACACCAAGGCGCGCGACCTGATGGTGGAACGCACGCACAAGGAGTTCGCGCCCTGGATCATTGTGCGGGCGAACGACAAGCGGCGCGCGCGGCTGGCCGTCATGCAGCGCATTCTCCTGTCGCTTCCCTATGACGGCCGCGATCTCGACGTCATCGGTAAGGTGGACAAGAAGATCATCGGCGAAGGGCCGACTTTCCTCGAAAAATAAGCTCACCTCATCGATACGCGGCTGTCATGCCGCCAGCCGGGCAATCCGCTGCAGTCGCTTCAGCGTAGTGTCGTCCTGCAGCGCCTGCTGGAAAAGGGAGATCTCCTGGTCGATGCGGTCGCAGAGCGCGCCGGTGTCGCCCCTAAGCAGGTCGCGCGTCTGCTGCAGCGCCGCGACAGGCTTCTTGGCGAGTTGCCTGGCTCTTGCCAACGTGGCTTCCTCGA
Organism: Mesorhizobium sp. M0904; assembly: GCF_040319475.1. Classification (NCBI taxonomy): domain Bacteria; kingdom Pseudomonadati; phylum Pseudomonadota; class Alphaproteobacteria; order Hyphomicrobiales; family Phyllobacteriaceae; genus Mesorhizobium; species Mesorhizobium sp. M0904. The sequence goes on from NZ_JAMYOC010000004.1 coordinate 59,633, forward strand.
CGCTGGCGTCCGTCACGATCTCGCCGACAAGGCCCAGTGCCCTGGCATCTTCGGCGGCGAGCGTGTCGCCCAGGCAGAAGAAGCGGAACGCCCCGGCATAGCCGAGCTTCTGCGGCGCCAGGATGCTGGTCGCCGCGTCCGGCACCAGGCCGAAATCGACGAACGGCACCCGAAACGTGCTCTTGCTCGAGGCGATCACCATGTCGCAGTGGAACAGGATGGTGCAGCCGACGCCGACGGCGTCGCCGTCGACACAGGCAAGGACCGGTTTCGGGAATGTCGCCAGCGTGCGAAACATATCGGTAACGGCGTCGATCAGTCGCCGATGTTTGGTGGCGTCGAGAAATTCGGAGAAATCGGCGCCGAGGCAGAAGCACCCGGCCAGACCGCGCAGGACCACGACGCGGACGTCGTCGTCGGCAGCGGCTTCATGGAATGTCCTGGCCAGGCTTTCATAGGCCAGCCTGTCCAGCACCGGGCGGCCGTCACCCGACGATACCGTGACGATCAGCGTGTGATTGCGGAATTCTGCTTTTGAATGAACATTCATGGCCTCTCTCCAATCTCACGAGGCGCGTCTCTGTCCGAGCATGTCCGGGTACCCTCTGGCCAGCACCGGCGCAAAGTGGTTGCGGCGCGAACGCACCACGTCGAGCGTGTGCTCGTTGAAGGTGAGCAGTGTGGCAACCACCTGCTGGTTGCCATAGGTACGCTGGTAACCGAGCGGCGTTGCCAGGAAATGCAGCTGCAGCGCGCGAAGCACCCACATCGGCTCGAATTCGATGATAACCTGGTTGACGTTGCGCTTCAGACCCCACTCGACGAAGCCGGCGATCAGCTCCGTGCCGACCGTCGACACGCCGCGCCGGCCGTCGCGGAACCCCGGTGCAACCGCATAGCGGGTCAGTTCATAGACATTCGGGCCCGACGGTGGGGTTCCCTCATAAAGGTCCGCCAGCACATCGGTTAGAAGATGTGCCCGAGTCGTCGGCAACATCCGCTGGTAACCGGCGAGCTCGCCATTGCGGATGACGATCTGGTGCACTGCCTCGTCGTGGTCGAATTGATCGATCTCGAGGCCGTCGGGGCGCTGCAGATCGGTCCATCCCATCTCTTCGACGAAAACTCTGTAACGCAAACGATGAACTGCCTCCCAGAGGTCGGGCCGTTCCATCAATTCCTGGGTCGTGAGGGAAAAAAGCATTTGCCGTCTCCTAGTTTCAATAGGAAGATACGGCCGTGCTTCCCCGAAAAAATTACGCGATCGCGTAGGCAAGAATTTCTAGGCCGGCGCGGCCGACCTAGTTAATATAGCCGCGCCTTATCGCTTCCGCGACGGCCTGGACCCGGTTGACGGCACCGAGTTTGCTTTTGGCGTTAAGAAGGTGTTTCTCTGACGTGTGTTCAGAAATGCCGAGAATTTGTGAAATCTCCCATTCGGACTTCCCAACGGCGGCCCATTGCAAGCATTCGCGCTCACGCGGCGTCAATTCGACATGGTCGATGGTTTTGCCCGCCATGGTGTGGAGCTGCATGGCGCGGCCAATCGCATAAGTCGAGACCAGCGACACAAGCCCGAATTCGGCGCCCGACAATTCGACAGCCTCGCCGCCTAGCGACACCATGACGATCTGGCCATCGAGCGTGATCAGCGGGAAGGCCAATCCGTCGCGCAGCTTGAATTCACCGGCGTCACCCATGACATCGCCGCCGCTCTTGCCGATACGGATGCCCTGAGACGCTTCCCGCCACTGGAATGGCGCTTGAAGCTGCTTCATGTGACTGACGACTGGGTCGTGATCGACATAGTTGCGCGCAACGTAGCGCTCAAGCCATTCGGCCGGCCAGTCGCAAAGCAACACATGGTCCTTTTGCCGATTTCTCGGCGTGCCGGGTTGCGGAACCGTCCCGGCCATCAGCGCCGTCAGCCCGAACCCGCTTGTTACCCCCAGCAGCTTTTCGCAGACGGCGGCCGCTGTACCGGCGTGCTGCAACTGATCTATCAACTCCAGGGTACGATCGAAATGACCCATCGCAACATCTACCCCATGTTGCCTTCCGCTCTTGAGACCAATGGCAGCGATCAACCCGCACTATGCCATCAACCCCGGACTGCAAAGCTGCTCCCTTTGTGCGGCCTACCGCTCCTCTTCAGCCGGCATCACACAGTCATTTGCAAACTCACTAAACAATATCCCTAAATCGTCACGATGAAACCAAAAACCGTTGTGCCTGTGTTATTTTCGTACAAAAAACTGTGTTATTTCGTACTAAAGTCGGGGCAAGACCGGACGGAGTCGTTGCGTGGCGTTTCGGCGCATATCCATTTCATTGATCTCGATATTGATCGGAGCGCAATCGCTTGCGGCTGATGCGCTCGCCGCGGAGCCGCAGGTGCCGGTGTTTTGGGACGCCAAGGAGCGGCTGCCAAAGCCGGACCTTTCTATGCTGCCGCGGCTGCGATTCCTGACCACCACGGATTTCCCGCCGTTCAATTTCCTCGATGGGGCAGGCCGGCTGTCGGGCTTCCATGTCGACCTGGCGCGCGCCATCTGCGCCGAGCTCGGCATTGCCGAAAAATGCCAGATCCAGGCGCTGCCCTGGGCCGAGCTCGAAGGTGCGCTCGGGAAAGGCGAAGGCGAAGCGATCATTGCCGGCATCGCCGCGACGCCGGAGTCGCGGTCGAAATACGCATTCTCACGCCCCTACCTGCAATTTCCGGCACGCTTCATCATGCTGAAGACACAGGCGCTGACCGAACCAATGTTCGACAGGCTGCGCAGCAAACGTGTCGGCGTGATAGCCGATTCCGCGCATGAGCGGATGCTGCGCACTTATTTCGGCGACGTCCAAATCGTCCCCTTCGCAACGCCGGAGGAGCTTTATGGCAGGCTGAAAGCCGGCAAGATCGACGCCGCCTTCGGCGACGGCATGCGTTTCGCCTTCTGGCTCGGCGGCTCCGATGCGGCTGGCTGTTGCCGCTTTGCCGGCGGCCCCTATCTGGCGCCCGAATACCTTGGCTCGGGCATGGCGATCGCCACCAGGGCCGACGATCCGGCACTGGCCGCCGCATTCGACTACGCGCTGCAGGAAATTTCGGTGAAAGGTACGTTCGCCGAGTTCTATCTTCGCTATTTTCCGGTCAGCTTTTTCTGACTGCCGGCTCAGGTCAGCATGCGAAGGCGCGCCTTGGCGGCTCGCGCGATGGCGGCGACCGTCAGCGCATCGAGATCGAGTTCCCGGCGGACGAGCTGCAGCACGCGCACCTCCTCCAGGCGCATTTCGAGATCGACGGCCGCAACCTCGAAGGCGGCCGCATAGGCGGTGTCACGCAGCCGTTCGGGCAGCGCCTCGGCGACACGCGCCAGGACGCCCTCCAGCCCGTCCTTTTCCTGCAGCATTTCCTGGCAGGCCTGGGCGACATCGACCAGCCGCTCCTGATTGAAATCCTCAAACACCGGCCAGGATCGAACGACGTCACCGATCCGCGCCAGTTCGATGTCGGTCATGTCGCGGTCCGACGCCGAAGTGATGACCATCAGGTAGATCATGGCTTCGTGTGGCGACAATGGCATTTAGAACTCCTTGAGATGGGTCCCGAAGTTAGGAATGAGAGACCGGCGCGGCAAGGAAAAAGAGCGGCGATCGTTGGCGCTCCGGTCACGCTTTGGAATTTGATCCATCCCGACTAATTGGGACGGGAGCTCTCAATCTTCTTGCCTGATCGCGGTCCTGCCCTGAAACCAGGTTCCACTTTTCGGGATCATGGTCTAGAGCATGCGGCTGCCGGCATGGATGCCGGCAAGTTGCAGGAATAGCATCATGGCCGAACAACAGCCGATCGATCTCAGTCCGGAAGTCCTCACCGCCGCCGCCGAAAGCAAGGCGTGGCCATTCGAGGAAGCGAAAAAGATCGTCGCTCGCTACGCGATCGGCGGCTACCCCGAAACGGTGCTGTTTGAGACCGGCTACGGCCCGTCCGGCCTGCCGCATATCGGCACATTCGGCGAGGTGGCGCGCACATCTATGGTGCGCCACGCCTTCCGCGTGCTGACCGAAGACAAGGTCAAGACGCGACTGCTGTGCTTCTCCGACGACATGGACGGATTGCGCAAGGTGCCGGACAACGTGCCTAACAAGGACATGCTGCGCGCCTATCTCGGCAAGCCGCTGACCAGGATACCGGACCCTTTCTCCAATGAGTATCCGTCGTTCGGCGCCGCCAATAACGCACGGCTGCGCGCTTTCCTCGACCGTTTCGGCTTCGATTACGAATTCGCTTCCTCGACCGACTATTATACTTCCGGCCGCTTCGACGCGACGCTGCTCAAGATGCTCGAGCGCTTTGATAAGGTGATGGCAATTATGCTGCCATCGCTGCGCGAGGAGCGGGCGCTGAGTTATTCGCCCTTCCTGCCGATCCATCCCAAGACCGGGATCGTCATGCAAGTCGCGATCGACGAGCGCAAGCTCGACGCCGGCACCATCGTGTGGCGCGATCCAGACACCGACGAGCGCTTCGAGACGCCGGTGACCGGCGGTCATGCCAAGCTGCAATGGAAGCCCGATTGGGCGATGCGCTGGGCAGCACTCGGCGTCGATTACGAGATGTCCGGCAAGGATCTGATCGATTCCGTCAAGCTCGCCGGGCAGATTTGCCGCGCGCTCGATGCTCCGGCGCCGGAGGGCTTCAATTATGAGCTGTTCCTCGATGAGCACGGTCAGAAGATCTCGAAGTCGAAGGGCAATGGGCTAACCATCGACGAGTGGCTGACTTACGCGCCGACCGAGAGTCTTAGCCTTTATATGTTCCAGCGCCCGCGAACCGCGAAGAAGCTTTATTTCGACGTTATCCCGAAGGCAGTGGACGAGTATTATACGTTCCTCTCTGCCTATCAGAGGCAGGACTGGAAGGAACGGCTGGGCAATCCGGTCTGGCACATGCATGACGGCAATCCCCCGGCAGTCGACCTGCCGGTTCCGTTCTCGCTGCTGCTCAACCTGGTCAGCGCCTCGAATGCCCAAAACAGGAGCGTGCTGTGGGGTTTCATTTCGCGCCACGCGCCGGGTGTGACGCCGACGACCCATCCCGAGCTCGACCGGCTGGCCGAATATGCCATCCGCTATTTCGACGATTTCGTGAAGCCGGCGAAAGTGTATCGTGCCGCCGACGCGGTCGAGCGCGAGGCGCTGACCAAGCTTTCGGAAGCGCTCGCCGCGCTGCCGGCTAATGCCGACAGTGAGGCGATCCAGAACGCTGCCCTCAATGTTGCGCGCAAGATTGAGCGCTACCAGGATCATTCCAAGCAGAGCCCGGAGGGCGGACCCGGTGTCTCCGTCGCCTTCTTCCAGATGATCTATCAGGTGCTGATAGGTCAGGAACGCGGGCCGCGCTTCGGCTCCTTCGCCGCGCTCTACGGCATCGCCGAAACGCGTGAGCTCATTCAGCGGGCGCTGGCTGGTCAGTTGGCGGCATGAGGGCGCCGTCCTGCTCCTCCAGGATCGAGCTAGGCGCTACAGGCGCGGATCGCGACGCAGCAGCCGGGAGCGGCGGCAGGCCTGAAACGCTCGGCGGCGGCCCGAAGACGCCTTTTTTTGCTGCACGCGCCTTCTCGCCGGCTTCTACGTAAGGGCCGCCCTTGGCGGCGCGCGCCCAGCCATTTTCGACCAGCCATTGGCCGATATCCTGATTGCCGATCCGGCACTCGGCGGCGATCAGATCACGACCGCCTTCGGGCGGCACGGCACAGACCACCGCACGACTGCGGAGAAAGGCGCGGAAGGCCGTTCGCGCCCGAATGCCGCAATCCCAGGACTCGCCGCCGTCGGTGCAAGTCTCCTCCTGCTTGACGATGTCGATACCGGAAACCGCAATCGAATAGCCCTTTGCTTCGATGACCCCGGCGGCCGACGCGACGGGCTGGAATAGTTTCGTGCCTTTCCAGTCGTCGGGCATTTTCGTTTTTGGCGGCTTGGGCGGTCCGGCCAATGCCAGATCGCTCAACGGGGCGCGCGGCTCTATCCGTTCAAGCTCGTTGGAACCAAGCTGCGGCGGCACCACGATTTCTGGATCGATTGCCCTCGAATGCGCGGCCTGCTTGGCCGGCACTGGTTTCGGGATGGCCGACGTAGCCGGCGCGGCGGGCTGAGGTTCAGCGCCGACCTGGATTTGCTCCCAGGCGCCGCCGCTTTCGCTCTGGACGACGCGGCCGCCGGCGACAATTGCCGTGGCCATTGCCGGGATCGCCAGAACAGCCAAGGCAAGGTGAGGCAGACGCACCGGCCCCGCGCCTACTGGCTTGCCCAGACAATCCGCGCCACCCATTCGACATCGCGCATGGGCATGTCGCGGTCCGGGTGATCGGGATTGAGGGAGACCAGCGTGATCGACTTCGGTGTCTGGCGGTCGAGCACCTTGGCCATCACCTCGCCGGCATTGGTCTTGACGACGACGCGATCGCCCTTTCGTATGGTAGCTCCCGGCTCGACGATCAGGACATCGCCATTGCGGTAGAGCGGCAGCATGGAATCGCCCTGGACCTTCAACGCATAGGAGGTTTCGGTTGCCCGTGCCGGCAGCTCGATCAGGTCCCATCCCTGCCCAGCCGGAAACCCGGCATCGTCGAAGAAGCCACCGGCGCCCGCCTGGGCGAAGCCAAGCAGCGGCACCGACGATTTCTGCACGGGCAGTGCGCCGGAATTACCCCGGCCTTCGACCAGTCCTGCAAATTCATCCAGCGAGGCGCCGGTCGCCTCGATGATCTTGGCCAGCGATTCGGTCGACGGCCAGCGCGGCCGCCCATCTGAGGACAGCCGCTTCGATTTGTTGAAGGCGGTCGAGTCGAGGCCAGCGCGCCTGGCCAGTCCGGAGGCCGAAAGCGAATAACGCTCGGCAAGAGCGTCGATGGCGGCCCAAACGCGGTCGTGCGAGAGCACCTTGCTCTCCTTCGAAACAGGAAAAAATACCTTCGCTGTTCTACCCCTTGGCCGCCATCTTGTCCACCGCCGGAGACGGCGTCAGGCCGCCTCCTTGGCCTCGTTCCTGGTATAGGGATCGAAGCGCTCGTAGAAGGTCTCGCCCTTCTCGGCCATGTCGAGCAGCAGCTTCGGCGCCTTGAACTCGGCGCCGTATTTCTTCTGCAGGCGCTTGGCGAGTTTGACGAATTTCTTCGCGCCGATGCCGTCGATGTAGGACAGTGCACCGCCTGTATAAGATGCGAAGCCGAAGGCCAGGATCGAGCCGACATCGGCCTCGCGTGGGTCGGTAACGATGCCCTCTTCCATCACCCGTACCGCCTCAAGCGCGATGGTGACCAGCAGCCGCTGCTTCAGTTCCTCATAGTCGACCTGCTCCGGCGACAGCTGCGGGTAGAGGTCCCTGAGGCCTGGCCACAGCTTCTTCTTTGCCGGTTTTGCCGGATAGTCATAGAAGCCCTTGCTATTCTTACGGCCCAAGCGACCATGCGTGTCGACCATCGTGTTGATCAGCGCCATCTGCTTCGGATCGACCGCCTTGTCGCCAAGGTCGCGCATGGTCTGCTTCATGATCTTCTGGGCAAGGTCGATCGCCGTCTCGTCGGTCAACGCCAGAGGACCGACCGGCATGCCAGCGGCTTTCGCCGCATTCTCGATCATCGGCGCCGGAACACCTTCGATCAGCATCTTGTAGGCTTCCGACATGTAGCGTAGTACGCAGCGATTGACGTAAAAACCGCGCGTATCGTTGACGACGATCGGCGTCTTCTTGATGGCGCGGACAAAGTCGATCGCGGTGGCCAGCGCCTTGTCGCCGGTTTTCTTGCCGAGGATGATCTCGACCAACATCATCTTGTCGACCGGCGAGAAGAAGTGGATGCCGATGAAATTCTTCGGCCGCGCCGAATTCCTGGCCAGCGATGTAATCGGTATGGTCGACGTATTCGAGGCGAAGATCGCCGACGGCTTGAGTACAGCCTCGGCCTGTTCGGTGGCATCCTTCTTGACGGCCGAGTCCTCGAACACCGCCTCGACCACAAGATCGCAGCCGGCAAGATCCGCGTAATCGGCCGTTGGCGTGATCAGCGACAGCAATCGATCCTTGTCCTGCGGCTTGGCACGGCCTTTCTTCACCTGATCCGAGATCAGGGTCTCGGAATGCGCCTTGCCCTTGGCGGCGGACTCCATGTCGCGGTCGAGCAGCACCACCGGAATGCCGGCCTTGGCCGTTACATAGGCGATCCCGGCGCCCATGAAGCCGGCGCCGAGCACGCCGATCTTCTTGAACGTCGTTTCCGGCACACCAGCTGGGCGGCGAGCGCCCTTGTTCAGTTCCTGCAGCGACACGAACAATGAGCGGATCATCGCCGCCGCTTCCCTGGTCTGCATGATCTCGGTGAAGTAGCGTTGCTCGATCCGCAAGGCGGTGTCGAACGGCACCAGCAGGCCCTCGTAGACGCATTTCAGGATGGCGGCGGCAGCGGGATAATTGCCATAGGTCTCGCGGCGCAGAATGGCAATGGCCGGCGGCCACAGATTGGCACCTGCCACCGAATAGATCGGAGCGCCGGGCAGCTTGAAGCCCTTTTCATCCCATGGCGCCACCGGTTTTAAGCCGTTCTTGATCATCGCCTTGGCAGTTTCGACCAGCTTGTCCGCCTCGGCAATCTCATGGATCAAGCCCATTGACTTGGCCTTCTGCGGCGACAGCGTCTGGCCGGACGTCAGCATTTGCAGCGCCTGCTGCTGGTCGGTCAGCCGCGGCACGCGCTGGGTGCCGCCGGCGCCTGGAAAAATGCCGATCTTCACTTCCGGAAGCGCCATCCTCACCTGGTCGGAATCGGCCGCGACACGGCCATGGCAGGCAAGCGACAATTCGAACGCGCCGCCCATGCAGGTGCCGTTGATCGCCGAAACCCACGGCTTGCCCGAGGTTTCCAGTTTACGGAACAGGCCATTCATAGCGCCCGCCTTGTCGAACAGCGCCTTGGTCGCCCTCTCCGGGTCCATCGCTTTGTCGGCGGCGAAGGTCGTCAGCATCTTCTGCAGCATGGTGATGTCGGCGCCGCCCGAGAACGTATCCTTGCCGGAGGTGATCACCGCGCCCTTTATCACTGCATCGCTTGCCACTTTGTCGACGATGGCGTTCAGTTCGCGCATCACCTCCTCGGTGAAGACGTTCATCGAACGGTCCGGCATGTTCCAGGTGACCAGCGCAATGCCGTCGGCGTCGATGTCGAGGGTGAAATTGGTGTAGCTCATCATCTCTCTCCGTCAGACGCGTTCGATGATCGTTGCGGTGCCCATACCGGCGCCGATGCAAAGCGTCACCAGCGCGGTGTTGAGGTCGCGGCGTTCCAATTCGTCCAGCACCGTACCGAAGATCATCGCACCGGTGGCGCCGAGCGGATGGCCCATGGCGATGGCCCCACCATTGACGTTGATCCGGTCATGCGGAATGTCGAAAGCCTGCATGTAGCGCAGCACCACCGAAGCGAAGGCCTCGTTGAGCTCGAACAAGTCGATGTCCTGCAGCTTCATCTTCGCCCGCTTCAACAGCTTCTCGGTCACGTCGACCGGGCCGGTCAGCATCAGCACCGGTTCGGAGCCGATATTGGCGAACGCACGGATGCGCGCGCGCGGCTTGAGGCCGAGCGTCTTTCCCGCCTTTTTCGAGCCGAGCAGCACGGCCGCCGCCCCGTCGACAATGCCGGAGGAATTGCCGGCATGGTGGACGTGGTTGACCTCTTCCACCTCGGGATGCTTCTGCACGGCGACGGCGTCGAAGCCGCCCATTTCGCCCGGCATGACGAAGGACGGATTGAGTGCGGCCAGCGACTGCATGTCGGTCGAGGGCCGCATGTGCTCGTCATGGTCGAGGATGGTCAGGCCGTTCTGGTCCTTGACCGAGATCACCGAATTCTTGAAGCGGCCCTCTCCCCACGCCTTGGCGGCGCGCTTCTGGCTCTCGACCGCGTAAGCATCGACGTCATCGCGCGAAAAGCCGTATTTGGTGGCGATCAGGTCGGCCGATATGCCTTGCGGCACGAACCAGCCGGGCAGGCCGACCGAGGGATCCATGAACCAGGCGCCGCCGGAGGCGCCCATGCCGACGCGCGACATCGATTCAACGCCACCGGCAATGACGATCTCGTCGGCGCCTTGCGCGATCTTGGCGGCGCCGAAATTGATGGCGTCGAGGCCCGAGGCGCAGAAGCGCGATATCTGCATGCCGGGCGCCTTGGTGTCGTAGCCGGCCTCGAAGGCGGCGGCACGTGGAATGACCGCACCCGCCTCGCCAACCGGATCGACGCAGCCGAAGATGATGTCGTCGACGGTGCTAGTGTCCAGCCCGTTGCGGTCGCGGATGGCCTCGAGCACCTTGGCGCCGAGCCGCACCGCCGGCACTTCGTGCAGCGAACCATCTTTCTTGCCCCTGCCGCGCGGCGTGCGCACGGCATCATAGACATAAGCTTCGGCCATTGGTGATCTCCTGTGATCTAAAATCGGGGCTCGACCACCACTTCGGTCCGCACCGAATTGGCGATGAAACAGGCGTCGTGCGCCTTGTGATGAATGCTCTCGATCATAGCCGCATCTGCGTCGCATTCGACGAGCGGCCGAAGGGTGACATGTGTGATGGCTGTGCGCCCTTCAGCATTCTTGGCCATCAGGCCTTCGGCTTCGTCGTGATAAGATCGGACATTGAGCTTAGCGCGTTTTGCCAGATCCAAGAACCAGAGCATGTGGCAAGAAGAAAGCGAAGCGACGAACAGTTCTTCCGGATCGACGATCGTTGCATCGCTAAAAGGTGCCGGCACAATCGACGGCGATGCGGAAGCGGAGATGACCGCGCCACCATCAAAATGAAGTTCATGGACCCGGGAATAGCAGCCGGAAAGGAAATCCTCCCGTGCCCCCGACTTCCAGCGAAGCCCAGCAAAATGCTTCGACATGCGACCTCCTAAAGGCTCCGCCCGATCAGCAATTTCATGATCTCGTTGGTGCCGCCGTAGATGCGCTGGACGCGGGCATCGCGGAACATGCGGGCGATCGGATATTCATTCATGTAGCCATAGCCGCCATGCAATTGAAGGCATTCGTCGACGACTTTTCCTTGCAGGTCTGACAGCCAGTATTTGGCCATCGAAGCCGTCACCGGGTCGAGGCCACCGTTAATATGGCGGGCAACGCAGTCATTATAGAAGACGCGGCCGATGGTCGCCTCGGTCTTCAATTCGGCAAGCTTGAACTGGGTGTTCTGGAATTCGATGATGGCCTTGCCGAACGCCTTGCGCTCCTTGACGTAGTCGATGGTAAGCGCCAGAGCCCGCTCGACCATGGCAATAGCAGTGGTGCCGATCTGCAGCCGCTCCTGCGGCAATTGTTGCATCAACTGGACGAAGCCCTGGCCTTCGTCATTGCCGAGCAGGTTCGAGGTCGGCACACGCACGTCGTTGAAGAACAGTTCCGACGTGTCGTTGGCCTTGAGGCCGATCTTGTCGAGGTTACGGCCGCGCTCGAAACCCTCCACCTCGTCAGTCTCGACGACGATCAGCGAGATGCCCTTGGCGCCCTTCTCAGGATCGGTCTTGGCAACGACGATGATGAAATTGGCGAGCTGGCCGTTGGTGATAAAAGTCTTCGAGCCGTTGAGCTTGTACCGGTTGCCGTCCTTTTCGGCGCGCATCTTGATGCCCTGCAGGTCTGAGCCCGCACCCGGCTCAGTCATGGCGATGGCGCCGATCAGCTCGCCGGTCGCCAGCCTCGGCAGCCACTTCTTCTTCTGCTCCTCCGAGCCGTAGTGGAGGATATAGGGGGCAACGATCGAATTGTGCAGGCCAATGCCGAACCCGTCGACGCCGACATGGCCGATCGCCTCGATGATGGCGCTCTCATGCGCGAAGGTGCCGCCCGATCCGCCATATTCCTCCGGCATCGAGGCGCACAGCAGTCCGGCAGCACCCGCCTTCTGCCAGCTTTCGCGGTCGACCATCTCGTTCTTCTCGAACTCGTCGTAACGCGGCGCGATCTCTTCCGACATGAAGCGGTGCGCCATGTCGTAAAGCATGCCGACCTCGTCCGCCGCCCAGGCGGGCTTGGGAAGGCCCAGGATTTCGGCGGGGTTGGTCATGGTTTCTCCCTCGCGCCGACGTCCCCCTCCTCCTCGAGACGAGGGTGGCCGCGAAGCGGCCGGGTGGGGTCGCCGATGACTTGCTCGACCTTATCTTTTACAACCTGCGCCATGTGCCACGGCATTGCGATCATTTTCCTCCAAGGCATGCACCAGAATGGAGGTCGGCGCACTGCACGCAGAACCCCTCCCGGCCCTTCGGGCCACCCTCCCTCGAGGGGCAGGGGAACGCCGAAGCTAGAACGCTTCCGCCGGCAGTGCCATCAATGTGTCGGCACCGCTGGAGATGCGGGCAAGATGCGCCGACGTCTCCGGCATGATCCGCTCTACGAAGAAGCGCGCCGTCACCAGCTTGTTGTCGTAGAAAGACGAAGCGCCGTCGGGGCCATCAGCCAATTTCGCTGCGGCCACCTTGGCCATCCGGGCCCACATATAGCCCAGCGCCACCAGGCCGAAGAGATGCATGTAGTCGGTCGAGGCGGCACCCGCATTGTCGGGCTTGGCTATGCCGTTCTGCACCAGCCACATCGTCGCCGCCTGCAGATCGTCGAGGCCCTTTTTAAGCGCCTTGGTGAAGGGCGCCATCTTCTCGTCGGTGCGGTTCTCCTCGCAGAACTCTCCGACTTCCCTAAAGAAGACCTGGACCGCGCGGCCGCCATTCAAGGCCAGCTTGCGGCCGACGAGGTCGAGCGCCTGGATGCCGTTGGCACCCTCATAGATCATGGCGATGCGGGCATCGCGGACGAACTGGCTCATGCCGTGTTCTTCTATATAGCCGTGGCCGCCGAACACCTGCTGCGCCATTACCGCGTGATCGAAACCCTTGTCGGTGAGCACGCCTTTGACCACCGGCGTCATCAGGCCGGTATAGTCGTCTGCGACCTGGCGATCTTTGTCGTCACCGGAGCGGTGAGCGATGTCGGACTTGATCGCCGTCCACAGCGCCAGCGCGCGGCCGGCCTCGTTGAATGCCTTCATGGTCATCAGGCTGCGGCGGATGTCCGGATGAACGATGATCGGATCGGCCTTCCTGTCCGGCGCCTTCGGTCCTGACAGCGAGCGCCCCTGCAGACGGTCCTTGGCGTAGGAAGCCGCATTCTGATAGGCGACCTCCGATAGCGAGAGCCCCTGCAGGCCGACGCCAAGCCGCGCCTCATTCATCATGGTGAACATTGCTTTCAGCCCGCCATTGGCCTCGCCGAGCAGCGTGCCTTCAGCGTGGTCGTAATTCATGACGCAGGTCGAGTTGCCATGGATACCCATCTTCTCCTCGATCGAGCCACAGGAGACGGTGTTCTTCTCGCCCGGATTGCCTGAGGCATCGAGCTTGAACTTCGGCACGATGAACAGGGAGATGCCCTTCACGCCATCCGGCGCGCCCTCGATACGGGCCAGCACCAGGTGGACGATATTGTCCGACATGTCATGCTCGCCGGCCGAGATGAAGATCTTCTGGCCGGATATCCTGTAGGTGCCGTCGCCATTTGGGACGGCCTTGGTGCGCAGCAGGCCAAGATCGGTTCCGCAGTGCGGCTCGGTCAGATTCATGGTGCCGGTCCAGGCGCCCTCGACCAGCTTCGGCAACCATGTTGCCTTCTGCTCTTTGGTGCCATGGGTGATGATCGCAGCGATCGCGCCTTGCGTCAGGCCCGCATACATCATCAGCGACATATTGGCCGACACCATGTATTCGGCAACCGCGGTGTGCACCGCGTAGGGCAAGCCTTGCCCGCCAAACTCGACAGGTGCGGCGAGCCCCATCCAGCCGCCTTCGCGATACTGGTCGAAGGCCTCCTTGAAGCCTTTCGGCGTCGTTACCGAACCGTCGTCATGGCGCACGCAACCTTCCGTGTCGCCGACACGGTTCAGCGGCTGCATCACGTTTTCAGCGAGTTTCGCCCCTTCGGCAAGGATGGCCTCGAGCACATCCGGCGTGGCGTCGGAAAATCCGGGAAGATTGGAATAGCGCTGATACCCCAGCACTTCGTTCAGCACGAACAGCGTGTCGCGGATCGGCGCCTTGTAGATCGGCATGCGTTTTCCTCCACCATGCGGTCTTGGCCCCGAAATCAGCCCCAGTGTACCAGTGTATGAGGATAGCAGGCGGGCCAGTATGACGGGTCGGAGATAGCAAATGTTGACGTTTGCCTAAACGTCAATTCTGCGGTGCGACGAATTTTCTCCCGCGCGCCAAGACCGCAAACGGCGAAGGACGGCAAACGACGAAGAACCCCGCAGCGAAGGCCGCGCGGCTCTTATCCGTCGGAAATCGAAAGCTTAGTTTAGCTCGCCACGCTGGCCTGCGGCGTCGAGCGCTCGATCAGCATTTGCCGGACGGTCAACATCGAAGCACTCAGTTCGCTGATGGCATCGTCGATCAGCGCCCGCTGCTTCTGCAGACGGGCAAGCTGCTTCTCCGACTTGTCGAGCGCCAGCCGCAATTGCTTTGTGTTGGAGCCGTTCGGATCGTAGAGGTCCATCATCTGCTTGACGTCACGCAGCGAGAATCCGACCTTGCGGCCAAGCAGGATCAGCTTCAGCCGGGCCCTGTCGCGGCGCGTATAGAGGCGGGTCGAGCCGTCGCGCTGCGGGTTGAGTAGACCCTTGTCCTCATAGAAACGCAGCGTACGCAGCGTCACTCCGTATTTCTTGGCCATTTCGCCGATACGGACAAGCTCTTCACCGGTTTCGCTCGACATATCGTTGGTGTTGGCCGCGGCTTGACCGGGCGAAATAAGTTTCATGGTCACTGGCTTTCCCCGTCTGGTGGCGTCGCGGTCGCGGACCTTGCGTCGCCTGAGTGAAAGCGGGGGCGTGCTTCCACTCGTGGTTTCAACAAACAAATCGCAAACGGCGTAATCCGCTCATTTACGTTTACGTCAATTCTATATCGATAGCCGCCTTACCACGCAAGAGCGTTCTAGGCTTGGAACTTTATGCCGCAGTGCCGGCGGATAACCTAAAAAGTCGTTGCCGATTTCGGGAGCGATCATGCGGCTGATCAAACTTCCACGGCGTCTTTTGTGCGTCCAATAGAAGACACCCGGCACCGTCCGCAGCCAGCCGACAAAGTTGCAACTTCTTAAGCTTGGTTAACGCGTTGTTTACCACGTTGGGGCGAAATGTGCGCATGTCGGTTACCCGTGTCTATCCTGTATTGAATTTTTCACGGTTTTCGGAGCGCGGATGAGACCCGGGAAGCTCGTCTTCCACTGCAACAAGCCACGCAGTCGCCTTCGTCCCGGCAGGACTTTGGGAAGCTGGTGAAAGCCAGCAATTCTGAAACGGGCGCATTGATGAACAGCAAGCGGTCCTACCTCGATACACTCAACGCCGGCAGGCAACGCCGGCCGCACACGACGCTTGAAGAGCTCAACCGCTCCCTGGAAACTCTGGAGCAGCGGCTGGAGCGAACGCGCGAGGAGACGACAAGCCACCCCGATCCGCGCCGACCAGCGGCAGAACCGCGCTATCCCAGCGCTCAACCCTATGGCCAGCAGCGCCGGTATGAAGACCCACGCGAGGCGCAGCGGCCGAAAGGTCCAGCAGCGGCCTTCGACCAGAACTACCAGGCGATCGCCCGCGATATCGACCGGGTGCGCGGTCAGGAGGACGGCGTCGCCTTAGCCGGCAAGATCGCCGGGGAATTGCGCGGCCTGCGCGAAGAGCTGCGCCAGCAGATGACCTCCGGCCTGCAACGCGAGTTCGACGTACTGCGCAAGAATATTGAGCGAGCCTTCCAGTCAAATGGCGGCGGCAAAGGCAGCGCCGAACTCGGTGTCGAGTTCGAGCGGCTTTCCGGCGCCATCCAGACACTGGCCGAAAAAAGCGACGACAGAAGCGTAAATATGCTGCGGCTCGAGCTTGAGCAGGTGAAGGCCGCGCTCGATACGCTAGCGCGCGAGGAGAGCGTGCAGGCGGTCGGCCGCCGCTGGGACGAATTCGACCGCCGCTGGAATGCCTTCGAGGACCGCGTCGACGCCGATCAGCGCAAGCGCTCCGACGCGCCCGGCCTGTCGGCGCTGACGGAGCGGCTCGAACAGATCAGCAATGCCGTCAGCAATCTCCCGGAATCGCTGTCGCTGCGCTCGCTCGAAGAAAAGGTCCGCACGCTTGCCGGAGCGGTCGACCATTTCGCCCGCCAGCAGGACAATCGCGGCAGCGACACATTCAGCCAGATCGACGAGCGGCTCGACGAGATTTCCCGCGCGATCGTCGCCTCGACGGTTGCCGCGCAAGCCAATTCGTTCGACCCCGAGCCCTTCGAACGCATCGAGAAGCGGATCGATTCACTGGCCCAGCAAATCGAAGAAGTGTCGCAGGACCGTCCGGGCCGGGAGGTCATCGACCGTCTCAACACATTGTCGAGCCGCGTGGATGAACTGGCCGGCCGAGCCAATCTGCCGGAACAGGCGATGGAACGCCTTGCCAGGCAAATCGCGCTTATCTCCGACAAGATCGACCACGCACCGGCCATGCCCGACGCCGATTACATCTTCCAGGGGCTCGAACAGCGCTTCGACGTGCTGTCCAGCATGATGGAACGTCGCCAGGGCGACGCCATCGAACAAGGCAACATGCTGTTTCGCGACCTCGAGCGCCGGTTGGACGAGGTCGCCGACAGGCTGGACCAGCGCATGCCGCAGGTCGACAACGCCGACATCATGGATGCCATCGACGCCCGCTTCACCGCACTGGCCAAGCGGATGGAGACACGCGTTCCAGATCCCGCCAACGAGGCGGCGATCCGCGGCCTGGAGAGCCGGCTCGAAGACATCTCAAGCCGGCTGGATTCGTCCGCCGCACAAGTCGCCAGCATCGACCCGGCTTTGATCCGCAGCCTCGAAGCGCAGGTCGCCGGCCTGACGGCGCATCTTTCCAAGCCCGGCACGCCGCTGCCGGAATTCGACGACATCAGCCCGCGTCTCAACGAAATCGAGAAATCGCTGGCCGGAACCCGCGATTCCATCCTCGGCGCGGCGCGCGAGGCGGCCGAGAGTGCCGTCCGCTCGCTGGCCGGATCAAGCGCCAACACGGCGGCCGTTACCGGCCTCGCCCAGGACCTGAAGACGCTCGAGGCGCTGACGCGCCGTTCGGACGAGCGCAATTCGAGGACGTTCGAGGCTATCCACGATACGCTGCTCAAGATCGTTGACAGGCTTGGTTCACTGGAGACCGGCGAACCGGCAAGCGCCGAGTTGAGCAAACGCTCCGGCCGGGCATCCAAGATATCGGTGCAGGACGCACCGTCGATGGACATCGACCAGTCGCTGCCGTTGACGGGCAACATGGCCGATCTCGACGGCCGCGCCGCGGCCCTCGTGCGCGGAGAGCCAGGTCCGCGAACGCCGGCCGAGGCCGCCGCCGCAGCCGCACTGGCGGCTCTCGGTTCAGACACGACACCTGAAAAGAACGAACAAGGCGGCGGCAGGAAATCGATGTTAGGCGGGCTGGCGCGCGCCCTGAAGGGCAAGAAGGAGGCTGAGACGCCGCCGCTTGCAGGCTCGGCGCCGAGCGCCGAGATACCGAGCGTCGATCTCGACGAGCCCCTCGACCCCAAGCTTGCCAACCGGCCACTGGAACCCGGCTCCGGCGCACCCGACCTCAGTGCCATCATGAAGCGCGTGCGCGACGAGCGCGGGCAGCCGGCCAGGGAAGGCAGCGCCGAGGCGGCGAAATCGGACTTCATCGCGGCAGCCAGAAGGGCCGCGCAAGCGGCGGCCGCCGAGGCGGACGCCCTCAAGCGCCAGTCGACGATGAAAGGCCCGGTCAAGGCACTCAGGATCGGCGACCTGCTCAAGGCGCGGCGCAAGCCGATCCTGATGGGGGCAATCGCCATCATGCTGGCGCTTGCCGGCCTGCAACTGGGCAAAGCCTTCTTCTCCGACCCGGTCGAAGTCGCCAACAATGAGGCGGCGCCGGTCGTGGCCGTACAGCCGGTGGAAACCGCATTGGCCAGCGTTGCCAGCGAGCCGAAGGCGGACGCGCAGACAACAACACAGGAGAGCGCGCCGTCGCCCACCGTCAGGCAGGCCGAGCCATCCGCATCGATGACCAAGGACGACACGGCGGCGCAAACCGGCCCCGCCACACCGGCAGCCGAGGCATCGACGGCGCCCTCGGCTTCCGGAGCGTCCGCTGACCTGGCGGCGCCAGACACCACGGCCGCAGTGCCCGCGCCGGCAACGGCGACCGCCGAGCCAAAGGCTGCCGCGCCTGCTATTGCCGCCGCTGCGACGCAGGACACGACCGGCACTGTGCCGCCGGCGGATGCTGCCCCGGCAGGCGTTGCCAAGATCGACGTTCCGGCCGATGCCGGTCCGGCTGCCCTGCGCGATGCAGCGGCCGGCGGCGACGCCAAGGCGCTGTTCGAGATCGGCTCGCGCTACGCCGAGTCGCGCGGTGTCAAGGAAGACATGACGGCGGCGGCCAAATGGTATGAGAAAGCTGCCGAACTCGGTTTCGCACCGGCAGAATACCGCATCGGCAATTTCTACGAGAAGGGCATCGGCGTCGCACGCGACATCAAGAAAGCGAAGACCTGGTACCAGTTTGCCGCAGAGCAGGGCAATGCCAGCGCAATGCACAATCTTGCCGTGCTGTTTGCGATGGCGGCGGACGGCGTGACCGACAACGAATCGGCAGCACGCTGGTTCCAGGCGGCGGCGGATCTCGGCGTCAAGGACAGCCAGTTCAACCTCGGCATCCTCGCGGCGAAGGGTGTCGGCATGAAGCAGAATCTTGAGGAGAGCTATAAATGGTTCGCGCTCGTCGCCAAAACCGGCGACAAGGATGCAGCGGCCAAGCGCGACGAGATCGCCAAGGCGCTGAGGCCCGAGCAGTTGGCGCGTGCGCGGGCCGCGGCTGAACTGTGGAAAGCCAAGCCGCTCGATCCAGCCGCCAATTCGGCCGACATTCCTGAATCGTGGCAGGACGGCACACCGCAGACGACCGCCGGCATCGATATGAAGAAAGCGGTCCAGAACATCCAGCGCATTCTCAACAAGAACGGCTACGAGGCCGGCAATCCCGACGGCATGATGGGCCTGAAAACCAAGAACGCAATCATGGCCTTCCAGGCCGACAACGATATGAGGGCAACCGGCGCGATCGACGAAAAGCTGGTCAAGGCGCTGCTCGCGCGTAAATAACGGCGGATGCGTCGTTTCCGCGACGCCCTTGCCACAGATTTGCCTGTTAACTGATTGAGTTGTTTTTTGTTTCGGCGGCGCGGCGAAGTTTGACTTCACCGCCCGGCCGGCGCAAGAACCAAATAGCCTTTTGGCGCAAAATGCCCGCAACGGTTGCATTCGCCAGGCGACAAACTGATCGAGACTGACGGGTGGGCATCTATCTCCCGATCGCGGAAATTTCCGTCAACATCTTCGTGCTGCTGGCCATGGGTGCGGCGGTGGGTTTCCTGTCGGGCATGTTCGGCGTGGGAGGCGGCTTTCTCATTACGCCGCTGCTGATCTTCTACAACATACCGCCGGCAATCGCGGTCGCCACCGGCGCCAACCAGGTCATCGCTTCCTCCTTCTCCGGAGCCCTGTCGCACATGAAGCGGGGCACGCTCGACTTCAAGCTTGGCGGCGTGCTTTTAGCCGGCGGCATCGTCGGCTCGACCGGTGGTATCTATGTCTTTGCGCTCCTGCGCCGGCTCGGCCAGCTCGACCTGTTTATCTCGCTGCTCTACGTCGTGCTGCTCGGCACTGTCGGCGGACTGATGCTCGTCGAGAGTGTCAATGCATTGCGCGCCACTCGCAGCGGCGCCGCACCGGTGTTGAAGAAATCCGGCCAGCACAATTGGATCCACCGCCTGCCGCTGAAGATGCGGTTCAGGGCCTCGAAGCTCTTCGTCAGCGTCATTCCGGTGCTTGGGCTGGGCGCGGCGATTGGCTTCCTGTCGTCGATCATGGGCGTCGGCGGCGGCTTCATCATGGTGCCGGCCCTGATCTACCTTTTGAAAGTGCCTACCAACGTGGTCATCGGCACCTCGCTGTTCCAGATCATCTTCACCTCGGCCTACACCACGCTGGTCCACGCCACCACCAACCAGACGGTCGACGTCATGCTCGCTTTCCTGTTGATGGCAGGCGGCGTCGCCGGCGCGCAATATGGCGCCAAGGCCGGTCAGCGGCTGCGGGGCGAGCAACTCAGGGCGCTGCTGGCGCTGCTGGTGCTGGCGGTCGCCATCCGGCTTGCCATCGATCTCTTCGTCACGCCACCCAATCTCTATTCGCTGTCCGGCGTGGGCCTGAGCTGATGGCTGGCTTCAGGACGCTCGCGGCCGCCGCCTTGCTGTCGCTGCTGGCGGCTGCGCCACCGGCGAAGGCGCAGGCGCCTCTGACCGAAAATATCCAGATCGGCCTTTCGACCGACAATGTCTCGATTACCGCCGGCTTTTCCGGCGCCGACCTGACCATCTTCGGCTCGCTGGAAAATGCGGATCCGCTTGTCGCGCGGCAAGGGCGCTACGACGTGATCGTCGTGCTGGAAGGCCCGGCCCGACCGGTCGTCGTGCGCCGCAAGGACCGGGTGCTCGGCGTCTGGGTCAATCTGGAGTCGGAGACCTTCAAAAACGTACCTGTCTCCTATTCGGTGGCGACGACGCGGCCGCTGCAGGACGTCACCGATCCCAACAGCTACAAGCAGCTGTCGCTTGGCGCCTCGAACCTCTATTTGCAGCCGGCCGACGCCGGCGACAGCCCGGCGACAATCGAGGAGTTCACCGCCGCGCTGCGCGAACGCAAGGCGGCGACCGGCCTCTACAGCGAGAATGTCGGGGGTGTGCAGTTCCTGTCGCAGAACCTGTTCCGCGCCACAGTCAGGCTCGCCCCAAACGTTCCGGTCGGCACCCATAAGGCCCGCGCCTTCCTATTCAAGAGCGGCCTGTTCATCAAGGAAAGCTCCGCCCTGCTCGAAATCCGCAAGTCCGGTTTCGAACAGTCGATCTTCCGCGTCGCCCACGACTACTCGTTCCTCTACGGTGTCTTTGCCGTATCGCTGGCCATGCTGACAGGCTGGCTCGGAAGACTGGTCTTCAGGAAAGACTGAACTCTCGTAAAAGTGGTTTCCCTTTCCGAGGGTATGGGTTAGACCGCGACCCCCGGGCCCGACCGGACACGAGCTGCTGCTCCCCAAATCAGAAATACAGGAACGCACGATGCGACCAGCATTCGCCGGGATCGACTTCGGCACTTCGAATTCCACCGTAAGTGTGGTCAGGAACGGGCAGCCGAGGCTGGTGGCGTTGGAAGACGGCCAGGTCACGCTGCCCAGTGCGGTATTTTTCAATTTCGAGGACAACCGCACCTATTTCGGGCGACGCGCCCTTGCCAACTATACGGACAGTATCGAAGGCCGCCTGATGCGCTCGTTGAAGAGTGTGCTCGGCAGCTCGCTCGCCCACGAAAAGACACGCATCAAGGCGCGCTCGATCGGCTTCATGGAGATTGTCGGCCTGTTCGTCGGCCATCTGAAAAAGAAGCTGGAAGAAGAAGCCCATGACGCGGTCGACAGCGTCGTGCTGGGACGGCCCGTGCAGTTCGTCGACGACGATGCCGAGGCTGACGCGAAGGCGGAGCACGAACTCGAAAATGCCGCTCGGGCCCACGGCTTCAAGCACATCGCCTTCCAGTTCGAACCGATTGCCGCGGCACTCGACTACGAACAAAAGGTGACGCGCGAGGAACTGGCGCTGATCATCGACATGGGCGGCGGCACGTCCGACTTCTCAATCGTGCGTGTCTCGCCCGAGCGCGCCCGCTCGCTTGACCGCAAGGACGACATCCTGGCCAGCCGCGGCATCCACATCGGCGGCACCGACTTCGACCGGCTGTTGAGCATCGCCCATGTGATGCCGCAGTTCGGCTATCTCTCACCAACCAAGGATGGCAAACGCAATCTGCCGGCGAGCTACTTCATCGACCTGGCGACGTGGCAGCGCATCAACCTGGTCTATACCGCGAGGGCAATGACGCATCTGCGCCAGATCCGCTATGAGGCGGAGCGCGCAGACCTGGTCGACCGCTTCATCCACATCGTCGAGCATCGTTACGGCCACGCGCTGGCGGCGCTGGTCGAAAAGGCCAAGATCGAGCTGACGGACCGTTCGTCGGCCGATGTCGAGGTCGCGCTGCCGGAGGTGAGGTTCACGGCAGAAATCACGCGCAAGGGTCTCGAAGCCACCATAGCCAGGGACATTAAGCGTGTTGCGGCTACGGTCGAGCAGACCATCCGCGACGCACAGGTGAAGGCCTCGGACATCACCGCGGTGTTCTTGACCGGCGGATCGACCGCGATCCCGCTGGCCAGGCAGCGGATCCTGGCGCTGGTGCCGCAGGCGTCGGTAATCGAAGGCGATGTGTTCGGCTCGGTCGGGCTTGGGCTGGCGCTCGACGCGCAGCGGAAGTTCGGCTGATCGGCTTAAAGCGGCGCGGGTCTCTCAGCTTTGCCGCCAAGATGCGCCTTGAGCGCCATCTGGGCCAGGCTTGGCTGCCGGTCGCGATGCGTGATCATGGCAAATTCGCGCTTCGGCAGATCGACCGGCACAGAACGTAGGCTACCTTCGGCGACCGCGCGTGCGACGACGAGTTCCGAGATGATGCTGGCGCCGGCACCGGCCTCGACCGCCTGGCGAATAGCCTCATTGCTCGGTAATACCAGGAATATCTGCAGGTCCGCGAACGAAATCCCGTCGCGTCGGGCAAGGTCCTCCAGCGCCTCGCGCGTGCCCGAACCGCCTTCGCGAATGATCCAGCGAAGCCCGCCAAGATCGGGATGTCCAGGCGAAACTTCCGCGATCTCAGGGTGCGAGCGCGCCACGACCAGCATCATGCGATCGATATCGACCTTGGCACGCCGCAAAATGTCGGATTCGGTGCGCCCCTCGACCAGGCCAAAATCGGCTGCGCCATCAAGTACATTGGTCTCGACCTGCCTGGTGTTGCCAATGCTCACGCTCAGCCTGACGGCAGGATAGGCTTCGTGGAAAGAGGCGAGCCGGCGCGGCAGCCAATAGCTGGCAATGGTCTGGCTGGCAGCGATCGAGAGACTGCCGGTGATCGTTTGCGAGACATGCTCCAGCACGTTGTGGGCGGCCGCAGCCCGCTCGAGGACCGCCTTGGCCTCGGGCAAGAATCGGCGTCCGGTTTCGGCGAGCTCGATGTTGCGGCCGACGCGGTTGAACAACTGGACGCCATGCTGCTGTTCGAGCGAGCGGATCGCGGCGGATGCGGCCGACTGTGAGATGCCCAGCAACTCGGCCGCTTTGGTCATGTGCGCCCGTTCGGCGACGGCGACGAAGATCCGCAACTGGTCCAGGGTCATTCCGACACTAAGAAGCAAATCCGATTGGAATTACAAGAGCAAGTTGTTAGACGGATCGGTCGCTTTGTTCTAAATTTTGGCTCGAAATTGGAAAAAAGTCGCGCCAGAGCAGTCGAGGGTAGAATTGGTGGGGCGGTTCAAATCCGTGTTTGCGCACTGGACCCGCAGCCTGCGGCGGCGGCTCTTGGGTGAACGCTATCGCCCGGAAGAGCATTACATGCGCGGCCCAGGCCCGAAGACGAGAGCCAAGTTCGCGGGGCGCAAGAGCATCACCGGATCATGACCAACAACCTGCTGCGCGGAGCCAATTCGGCACCATCACAACGGCCGCTTGCCGATACGCGAGCGCCCGCTGAACGCGACGGCGTCGATACTTCGCCTGATGTCTCCGACAGCATCGCCAAGACCACCTGCTATATGTGCGCCTGCCGCTGCGGCATCGACGTCCATATCAAAGATGGCAAGGTCCGCTACATCAACGGCAACAAGGATCATCCGGTCAATCGCGGCGTGCTGTGCGGCAAAGGCAGCGCCGGCATCATGCAGCATTACAGCCCGGCCCGGCTGACGAAACCATTGCTGCGCACCGGACTGCGCGGCTCGGGCGAGTTCCGCGAGATCGAGTGGGAGGAAGCTTTGTCGCTCGCGACAGAGCGGCTTTCGAACATCCGCCAGACCGATCCGAAGAAACTCGCCTTCTTCACCGGCCGCGACCAGTCGCAATCGCTGACCGGTTGGTGGGCGAGCCAGTTCGGCACGCCGAACTTCGCGGCCCATGGCGGTTTCTGCTCGGTGAACATGGCAGCCGGCGGCCTCTACACGATTGGCGGCTCGTTCTGGGAGTTCGGCGAGCCCGACTGGGACAACACCAAGTATTTCATGCTGTTCGGGGTTGCCGAAGACCATGATTCCAATCCGATCAAGATCGGCCTCGGCAAGCTCAAGGCGCGCGGCGCCAAGGTGGTTTCAATCAATCCCTGCCGCACCGGCTACAACGCGATTGCCGACGACTGGATCGGCATCCGGCCCGGCACCGACGGCCTGTTTGTGTTCGCCCTCATCCACGAATTGCTGAAGGCAGGGCGCGTCGATCTCGACTACCTCTTGCGCTACACCAACGCCCACATCTTGGTCATTCAGGAGCCTGGAGCCGCCGATGACGGGCTGTTCATGCGCGACGGCGACGGCAATCCGCTGGCTTGGGACAGGGTGGCGAAGACGCCTGTCGACGCCGGCGATACCGACGCAAAGCCCGCACTGACCGGCAGCGTTCTCGTCGACAGCCGCCGCTGCGTGCCCGTCTTCCAACTCGTCGCCGACCGCTATCTGGACGAGTGCTATTCACCCGACGCCGTCGCTGACCGGTGCGGCATCTCCGCCGACACGATCCGACGCATTGCTGCAGAACTCGCTCATGTCGCCTTCGAACAGCAAATCGAACTGCCGGTGGCCTGGACGGACTGGGCCGGCCGCCGGCACAAGACCATCAAGGGTCGGCCGATGTCGATGCATGCGATGCGCGGCATCTCGGCCCATTCGAACGGGTTTCACACTTGCCGCGCCATTCATCTGCTTCAGGTGCTTCTCGGCACGGTGGACGTGCCGGGCGGCTTCCGCTTCAAACCGCCTTATCCGCGGTCCGCGCCGCCGGGTCCAAAGCCCGCCGGCAAGAATGTGAAGCCGATGACACCGCTCGAAGGCATGCCGCTCGGCTTCGTCTGCGGACCGGAGGACCTGCTGATCGATGAAGGCGGCAAGCCTGTTCGTATCGACAAGGCATACTCCTGGGATGCGCCGCTGGCCGCCCATGGGCTCATGCACACGGTCATCCGTAACGCCTGGGCAGGCGATCCCTACAAGATCGACACTCTGTTCATGTACATGTCCAACATGGCCTGGAACTCGTCGATGAATACGGTCGAGACGATGGCGATGCTGACCGATATCGATGCGGCGGGCGAGTACAAGATCCCGTTCATCATCTATTCCGACGCTTATTATTCCGAGACCGTGCCTTTTGCGGATCTGGTCCTGCCGGACACGACCTATCTCGAGCGTCATGACTGTATCAGTCTGCTCGACCGGCCGATCAGCCACGCCGACGGTCCGGGCGACGCCATCCGCCACCCCGTCGTCGAGCCGGACCGCGACGTCAGGCCGTTCCAGACGGTGCTGATCGAACTCGGCGCGCGGCTCGGTCTGCCCGGTTTCGTCGATGACGACGGCTCCGCCAAATACCGCGACTATGCCGACTACATCGTCAATCACGAGCGTACGCCAGGTGTCGGTCCACTCGCCGGCTGGCGCGGCAAGGACGGGACCTTGGTCGGCAAGGGCGACGTCAATCCCGACCAGTTGCAGCGCTACATCGACAATGGCGGCTTCTGGCACCAGGATTTCGCGGCCGATCAGCGCTACTACAAGATGGCCAACCGCTCCTATCTCGACTTCGCGGAGAGCATGGGCTTCATCCCGAAAGCCGAGCCGATCGTGTTCCAACTCTATTCCGAGCCGATGCAGCGCTTCCGCCTGGCGGCACGCGGCCATGGCCGGGTGCTGCCGCCGGAAGCCGAGCGTAGCCGCATCGAGACCTATATGGATCCGCTGCCGTTTTGGTATGCGCCCTTCGAAGAGACTGCGGTCGACAGCCAAGCCTATCCGCTGCACGCGCTGACGCAGCGGCCAATGCACATGTATCATTCCTGGGGCTCGCAGAATGCCTGGCTGAGGCAGATCACCAGCCAGAACCGGCTGTTCGTGCATCACCGGACCGCCGCCAGCCTCGGGCTTGTCGATAACGACTGGGTGTGGATCGAGAGCATCAACGGCAAGGTCAAAGGACAGATCAAGCTGGTCGACGGCGTCAACGCCGATACGGTGTGGACGTGGAATGCGATCGGCAAGCGTCGCGGCAGCTGGGGGCTCAAGGATGACGCGGCCGAATCCAATCGCGGCTTCCTGCTCAACCACATCATCGGCGACCAGACCTCCGCCGATGCCAGCGGCAAACGTTATTCGAATTCCGATCCGGTGACCGGCCAGGCGGCGTGGTTCGACCTGCGCGTGCGCATCGTCAAATGCGCGGCCGAGGAAGCCGGCTTCACCGAGCCGCAGTTCGAGCGGTTCCGGCAGCCACCGCATTTCGAACCCTCGCCTGACAAGCTCACTTACGGCGCAGAGTTCCGCCGGGAAAGAGAAGCTGCCAGACCATGACCTGCCTTCCCGCCCAAACCGACAAGAAGCTCGGCCTGGTCATCGATCTCGATACCTGTGTCGGCTGTCAGGCCTGCGTCACCGCCTGCAAGGAATGGAACACCGGCGGCCACATGGCGCCGCTGACCGACATCGATCCTTATGGCGGCGACGCCGACGGGGTCTGGTTCAATCGCGTGCACAGCTATGAGCACATGACTGAGATGGGTGGGCGCACAGTCAATTTCCCGCGCTCCTGTCTGCATTGCGAGACACCGGCCTGCGTCACCGTATGCCCGACCGGCGCCTCCTACAAACGGGCCTCGGACGGCATTGTGCTGGTCGACGAGGACAAGTGCATCGGCTGCAAATTGTGCAGTTGGGCCTGCCCCTATGGCGCGCGCGAGTTCGACACCGATGTCGGCGTAATGAAGAAATGCACGCTGTGCGTCGACCGTATCTACAACGACAATCTGGCGGAAGAAGATCGCGTTCCGGCCTGCGTCGCTGCTTGCCCGACCAGCGCGCGGCATTTCGGCGATCTGGGCGATCCGGCATCGGCTATCTCGCATCTGGTGGCCGAGCGCGGCGGTGTCGATCTGATGCCGGAAATGGGCTATAAGCCGACCAACAAATATCTGCCGCCACGTGCCCACACCACCCGCGCCGCATCGGTGCCGGCGCCGGCGCTTGAAGCGGTGCGGGCCGAAGGCGGCTTCCTCGGCTGGGTCGACCGCATGCTTTCGAACTAAACCGCGTCTCATGCATCCAGCATTTTCCGTCGTCTTTTTCACCACCGCCACGGGCGCCGGTTACGGCCTGCTCGCACTCCTTGGCGTGCTCGCCGGACAGGGCTTTATCCCGCCCGATTTCTGGCTTGGCCTCACCGGCATTGGGCTGGCGCTTGGCCTGATCTCGGCAGGCCTGCTGTCGTCGGCCGGCCATCTCGGCCGTCCCGAACGCGCCTGGCGTGCCTTCTCGCAATGGCGAAGCTCCTGGTTGTCACGCGAAGGCGTTGCGTCGGTTGCGACGTTCATGCCGGCGGGACTGTTCGGTATTGGCTGGGTGGTCCTCGGCCGTACGAGCGGCTGGGTGGCTATCGCCGGGCTGCTCGCTGCCATCGGCGCGGTCGCAACCGTCTGCACCACCGGCATGATCTACGCGTCGTTGAAGCCTATCGCCCAATGGCACAGCCGCTTCACCCTGTCCGGCTATCTGATCTTTTCGGCAATGACCGGCTGCGTGCTGCTCAATGCGCTGCTGCAGGGTTTTGCCGTCGGCTCGAATACGCTTCTCGCGGCTGCCCTATTGCTGACCGTGCTCGGCTGGGGCTGGAAGCTGGCGACCTGGCGGTACAACGACCGGCTGGAAATCCCGACCACCGCCAACACGGCGACGGGTCTGGCCGGCGGCATGGTGCGGTCGATGGAATGGCCGCATACCGAGGAAAACTACTTGCTCAAGGAGATGGGCTTCCGCATCGCGCGCAAGCACAGCGTGCGGCTACGCCAGATCACGCAGGTGCTGGCCTTTGCTTTGCCTGCGTTGCTGTTGGTGGCGGCGTTCGCCCTGCCGTGGCCTTATGCGGCGGTTTCGTCGATGCTCGCCACAATCGCCCAACTCGCCGGCATGCTGGTCGAGCGCTGGCTGTTCTTCGCCGAGGCCAAGCACACCGTCACTTTGTACTACGGCAGGTAGGTTCAGCCCGGCCTGAGCATCGCGTGGGAAATCGCGAAGATGCGTTCGGTGCCAAGCATGTAGGCCATCAGCGTTTCGCGGCGGAACAGCCCGGCATAGGCGCGATCAAGCAGATTGAGCGAGCCGGTATAGGCGCCGAAGGCCGGCATGATCATGCGGCCGCCATCGCCGGCAAAGCAGCGCCGCCGCACCGAGCGGCCTTGCTGCACGATGCGGGCGCAAGGATGCAGATGGCCTGATATCTCGCCCTCCACCCTTACCGCCGAAGGCTCGTGCCGGAAGAGCAGAGAGCCGATGGCCAATTCGCGCACGGTCTCGCCGGGCAGGTCGGCCGGTGCTTCAGGATCATGATTGCCGGTGACCCAGAACCAGTCGCGCCCAACCATCAGCCCTTCCAGCCTTTCGCGAAAGCTTGCGTGCATGCGCGCGGCGCCGCCGCCATCGTGAAAACTGTCCCCCAGGCTGATGACGATCGAAGGCTGGTAGTCGGCGATTACCGCTTGCAAGCGGAGTAACGTGGCTCCGGTGTCGTAAGGGGGAACCAGCGTGCCGCGCCTGGCCAGCGAGGAGCCTTTTTCCAGATGCAGATCGGACACGGCCAGAAGCCGAAATTCGGGAAAGTAGAGCACGCCGCGGCGGTCGCAGACCGCGCGTTCGCCGGCGATATCGACAGAGCCCACCTCCGCCAGAGGTGCAGCCATGGCCAGCGCGACAGTCATTTCGTCCCCATGGCCTCCTCGACCAGCGTGGCTGCATCCATCAGCAGCGTGTCATCGGCCTCGCCGTGCACCGGCATTTTGCCGATCTCGAGCATGATCGGCACGGCGAGCGGCGATATCTGCTCGAGGTTCTTATGCATGATTCGACCCTGGACGCGCGAGAGCATCTCGGCAAGTCTGCTGACATCCAGCAGACCGGTCGCGGCGTCGGCACGCGTCGCCTGCAGCAGGATATGGTCAGGCTCATGGCTGCGCAGCACGTCGTAGATGAGATCCGTCGACATGGTCACCTGGCGGCCGCTCTTCTCTTGGCCCGGGTGGCGTTTCTCGATCAATCCCGAGATCAGCGCGCAATTGCGAAAGGTGCGCTTCAACAACCAACTGCCGGCGAGCCAAGCTTCGAGGTCGTCGCCCAGCATGTCCTCGTCGAAGAGCGCTGCCAGCGACGGTTTCTTCGCCCTGAACATCCGGCCCATATCGGCAAGCGACCATATGGCAAGCGCATAGTCGGTGGCGACGAAGCCGAGCGGCTTGGCTCCCGCCCTGTCGAGGCGGCGGGTGAGCAGCATGCCGAGCGTCTGGTGCGCCAGCCTGCCCTCGAACGGATAGGCCACCAGATAGTAGCGATTGCCGCGCGGAAAAGTCTCGATCAGCAGATCGTCGCGTTTCGGCAGCACCGACTTGTCGGCCTGGAAACGCAGCCAGTCGGCGACCTGCTCCGGCAGCTTCTTCCAGCGCTGCGGATCGTCCAGCATGGCGCGAACCTGTTCGGCCAGGTACGTCGAAAGCGGGAATTTGCCACCACCGTAATACGGGACCTTGGCGTCGCTGCCGGGTGCATTCGAGACAAAGCACTCATTCTCGCGGATACCTTCGAAGCGCAGCACCTTGCCGGCGAACATGAAGGTGTCGCCGTGCGTCAGCGTTTCAAGGAACGCCTCCTCGATCTTGCCCAGAACCCGGCCGCCACGCGAAGCCGCGCCTCTGCTGCCGGGCTGGACGTAGCGGACGTTGAGCGCCGGCACTTCGATGATGGTGCCGACGTTAAGCCGGTATTGCTGGGCGACGCGAGGATTTGAGACCCGCCACAGTCCGTCCTTGTTCAACCGGATGCGGGCATAGCGCTCGTAGTTCTTCAGCGCATAGCCGCCAGTGGCGACGAAATCGATGACGCGATCGAATGTCGGGCGATCGAGATCGGCGTAGGGTGCTGCCGTCCGCACTTCCTCAAACAGCGCATCGGCATGGAACGGCGCACCGCAGGCACAGCCCAGCACATGCTGCGCCAGCACGTCGAGCCCGCCATTGACCAGCGGCGGCGTATCCTGGGCACCGAGATAATTGGCATCGAGCGCCGCCCTGCATTCCAGCACCTCGAAGCGGTTGGCCGGAATCAGGATCGCCTTGGACGGCTCGTCCATACGGTGGTTGGCGCGGCCGATGCGCTGCGCCAGCCGGCTCGCACCTTTCGGCGCGCCGACATGGACGACCAGGTCGACATCGCCCCAGTCGATGCCGAGGTCGAGCGTCGAGGTGGCGACGATCGCGCGCAAGGCATTCTCGCCCATCGCCTTTTCGACGCGCCGGCGCTGGGCGACATCGAGCGAACCGTGATGCAGCGCGATCGGCAAGGTGTCCTCGTTGACCCGCCACAACTCCTGAAACAGCAGCTCCGCCTGGCTGCGCGTGTTGACGAACAGCAGGGTTGTCTTGTGGCGCTTGATCTCGTTGTAGATCTCCGGCGTTGCATAACGGGCCGAATGTCCCGCCCACGGCACGCGCTCCTCCGAATCGAGAATGGAGATGTCTGGCTTGGCGCCGCCGGTGACGACGATCAGTTCGGCCATCGGCCCTGGTGGATTCTGGCTGACCAGCCACCGCCGCAATTCGTCGGGCTCGGCGACCGTCGCCGACAGGCCTATCGTCTGCAGGGCGGGCACAAACGAGCGCAGCCGGGCCAGCCCGAGCGACAGGAGATGCCCGCGCTTCGAGGTCACCAGCGAATGCAATTCGTCGAGCACGACATAGCGCAGGTCCTCGAAGAAGCGCCTGGCATCGGGCGCGGCAATCAGCAGCGCCAGTTGCTCGGGCGTGGTCAGGAGAATGTCGGGCGGCGCCAGCTTCTGCCGCTGGCGCTTGTGTGCGGGCGTGTCACCGGTGCGCGTCTCGACGGTGACCGGCAGCCCGATTTCTGCGACGGGTTTGCCGAGATTGCGCTCGATGTCGACGGCCAGCGCCTTCAGCGGCGAGATGTAGAGTGTATGGATGGCTCGATGCGCCTGCCCCGGCCTTCTCCTCGGTCGGCCGGCCAGTTCGGTCAGCGATGGCAAGAACCCGGCCAGCGTCTTGCCGGCGCCGGTCGGGGCGATCAGCAATACCGACTGCCCGTCCTGGGCTTTGGCCAGCAAATCGATCTGGTGGGCGCGCGGCGACCAGCCCTTTTCCGCAAACCATTTGACGAATGGCTCGGGCAGGACGACGGCGGCATTCTGTTGGGCAAGGCGCGGCTGCTCTGTCACGTGCCAGAGGTAGCGCGGCGACGCGCAATCGCCAAGCAGAATCAGAACAAAAGGTGATCGAACCGCGTTAGGGCCGGCGAAACCCGGTCGGGCCGCCATAGAGATAACCTATACGGGCGACCGCCTCCCTCAGTCCTTCGCGCGACACCAGCATGGTGTGGCCGTTGGCGTGGATCATCGTCTCCGGATCCGTCATGATCGCGACGTGGCCTTTCCAGAAGACCAGGTCGCCGCGCCGCAACCCGGCAAAATCCGGCCCGGGATCGAGCGGGTCACCGATGGTCGCCGCCTGCATGTCGGTGTCGCGCAGCACTTGCCTGCCGGCCATTCGCATCGCAAGCTGCACCAGGCCGGAACAGTCGATGCCGAATCCGGAGACGCCACCCCACAGGTAGGGCGTGCCGAGAAACGACTCGGCGACCGCGACGTAGTCGGGGGCAAACTCGGCGACAGGCCTGAGATGACCCGAGATGACCGCCTGGCCGGACGGCAACAGCGCATAATGCGTGCCGCGCGTTTCCGCTGAGCCCGTCACCGCCACCAATGACCCCATCGAGAGCTGCCCGCTCACCGGGAACCGCAAATCCGGTCCCGGATAGAGAAACGTGCGCGGCACCGAAACGACATGGGTCGGCGCATGGTCCCGCGCGCCCAATGCCGTGTCGGCGACATAGCCGACATAACCGTCGCGTTCGGCCTGTATCCAGGCCCAGCCCCCAACGTCCTCGAAGACGAGGACGTCTTCGCCGAACAGAAGCTGGGTATCGACGCCGGCGTCCGGCCGCGGCGCCCTGCGGATGTCAGCGACGGAGGCTGATATGCGAGCCGGCCGGCCGGCGACGAAACGGTCGGCGGAAACCTCGCCTTTCAGCCTGGCGTCCGCGAGATCGGAGCGGAAGGCATGGAGGCGGGCATCCCTAGCGGTCAAATCGGCAACTCGTTCAAATGGGCAACTCATTCAAATGGGCAACTCTTGGGCTCTGGCAATGATAACATCGCCAAAGCGCTCGACAAAGAGCGCGCCTTCTACTGTGCGCCTGACCAGCACGTTGCGCTTGTCGAGCTCGTCGCGGTGGCGCGACACCAGTTTCAGCGCCCCCATCGTATCGAGCGCACGGGTGATCACCGGCTTGGTGACGTTGAGGCGGGCGGCTAACCCCCGCACCGTGTGTGGCGGCGGATCGAGATAGATGGTGAACAGGATCGCCGTCTGGCGCATGGTGAGATCGGGCGCGTCGTCACGCACCTCGGATAACACCACCTGTTGCCATAGTCGCAAGGCCTGGCTTGGACGCATGATAATCGACATCCGTCCAGCATGACTGAAAATTGTTTCGGTTCCGTTTCAGTCAATACCTTCGTCGGCTATGCCCGAGAATCAAGCGTAGCGGTTCGAAATGACCTGCTCCAGCGCCCGGATGCCTTGCGCTTCGCCACCGGCAAGACCGTGCGGGCGGTCGGACGGGTTCCAGGCGAAGATGTCGACATGCGCCCAGCCGGCGGTCTTTTCCACGAAGCGCTTCAGGAAAAGCGCCGCGGTGATCGAGCCGGCGAAACCGTCTGACGTGACGTTGTTGATGTCGGCCACCTTCGACGCCAGCTTGGCGTCATAGGGCTTCCACAACGGCATGCGCCATAGCGGATCCTCGACCGCAACGGAGGCGTCCGCCAGCTCGGATGCAAGCGCCTCGTCACCGGTGTAGAACGGCGGCAGGTCGGGACCGAGCGCAACACGGGCAGCGCCTGTCAGCGTCGCCATATCGACCAGCATCTGCGGCTCTTCGTCATCGGCCAAGGCCAAGGCATCGGCGAGTACCAGCCGTCCTTCGGCGTCGGTGTTGCCGATTTCGACGGTGATGCCCTTGCGGCTCACCAGCACGTCGCCTGGCCGGAAGGCGTTGCCGGCTATCGAATTCTCGACAGCCGGGATGAGCACGCGTAGCCGGACCTTCAGCCCGGTGGCCATAATCATGGAAGCGAGGCTCAGCACGTTGGCAGCGCCGCCCATGTCCTTCTTCATCAAAAGCATGCCCGAGGACGGCTTGATGTCGAGACCGCCTGTATCGAAGCAGACGCCCTTGCCGACCAGCGTTATCCTGGGGGCATTGTTCGGCCCCCAAATCATGTCGATCAGGCGCGGCGCGTCGGCAGATGCCCGACCGACGGCGTGGATCATCGGAAAGTTGGCGGTAAGAAGATCGTCGCCTTTGGTCACCGATATTTCGGCCTTGTGCGTCGCGGCCAAGGTCCGGGCGGCTTTTTCCAGCTGGCCGGGGCCCATATCGCTGGTCGGCGTGTTGACCAGATCGCGCGCCAGGAAAACGCCATTGGCGATGCGGCGGATGCGGGCAGCGTCGGTGCCTGCCGGCAGCGCGAAGCGAAGGCTCTTGCCTGGCTTCTTGCCGTAGCGGGTGAAGACATAGCCGCCGAGCGCCACGGCGAGTGCCGTAAGCTCCGGCTTGGCGGGTGCCGACGCAAAATGCCAGTCGCCCGCGGGCAAGGCTCTCGCCAGTGCGCCGATGGCCAGTGCGCCCTCGTCATCACCGGTGCCGAACAGGGCTCCGGCAATCGCGCCGTTGTCGCCAGGCACGATCAGCGTCCTGCCAGCCTCGCCGGAGAAGCCGTTGGCCTTGGCCCAGGCGACCGAGGATGGCGCAAGGCCCGCTGCCGCCAGAGCATCCTTCGCCACCAGATGGACCGGCAGCGCATTGCTCAATTCTTTCTCGACGAGTTCGACAGGCATTCGCTGGCCTCCGGCTTCCGAGTCGGCGTTTCTTAACTCTCCGTTAGGGTTAACAGAATATTTCTGCGGGAGGAAAGATGACCTAGCAAATGGTCACGCGCACGAACGGAGCTCTGGTGCCGATGCCCACCAACCGCAGGATGAACGCCAGCGCAAACAGGCTGATCAGCACGGCGTTGATGATGGCGCTTGCCGCAGGCGTCGCTGGCTGCGGAACCAGCAAATTGACGACTGGCTCGATTTCTCGTCCAAGCGGCAGGCCGCTGGAAACAATGTCGGCGGGCGAACTGCACAACGCTACGATGGCGCTCGGCCAGTCCTATGCGAAAAACCCCAGCGACAAGCGCATCGCGACAAATTATGCCGCGGCGCTGCAGATGGACGGCGACGCAGACCAATCGCTTGCGGTGATGCGCAAGCTGGCGATCGCCTTGCCGAAGGACCGCGACGTGCTCGCCGCCTATGGCAAGGCACTTGCCGCCAACGGACAGTTCGAACCGGCTCTCGATGCCGTGCGCCGCGCGCAGACCCCTGAATATCCTGATTGGAAACTGGTGTCGGCGGAAGCTGCTATTCTCGACCAGCTGGGCCAGAAGGATGAGGCGCGCCAAGGCTATCGCAAGGCGCTTGACCTCAGGCCGAACGAACCGTCGATCCTTTCCAATCTCGGCATGTCGTACGTGCTGGAAGGCGATTTGCGCACGGCCGAAACCTATATGCGCTCGGCCGCCCAGCAGCCGAATGCAGATAGCCGCGTTCGCCAGAACCTCGCGCTGGTCGTCGGTCTGCAAGGCCGTTTCGACGAGGCCGAGAAGATCGCCTCGCAAGAGCTGTCGCCGGATCAGGCGCAGGCTAACGTCGCTTACCTTCGCCAGATGCTGGCGCAGCAGAATGCCTGGAGCCAGCTCAAGGACCAGGACAAGGCACAGCCTGCCACCAACTGACCGCTTCGACCGCCGAACCGGCGCGCGAATTCCGCAACATGTCTAACGCAAAGAGCCGCGCTGCACCGGCAGCGTGGCTGAATCGTATCAGCGTTTCTGGCAACGCCGCTGGTGCTACTCGCTGCTGGATTTCGGCTGGTCGCCGAAGATGCCGCGCTGGCTCACCTGGATGCCGGCGGGACCAAGAATGATGGCGAACAGTACCGGCAGGAAGAACAGGATCATCGGCACGGTGAGCTTCGGCGGCAGCGCGGCCGCCTTCTTCTCGGCGGCATTCATGCGCATGTCGCGGCTCTCACTGGCAAGCACCCGCAATGCATGCGCCACGGGCGTGCCGTAGCGCTCGGCCTGAACCAGCGCCTGGGACACCGACCTGACGGATTCCAGCCCAGTTCGGCTTGCAAGGTTCTCGTAGGCCTGCTTGCGCTCCTGCAGATAGGAAAGCTCGGCGTTGGTCAGGATGAATTCTTCCGCCAATGCCACCGATTGCGCGCCGATCTCATCGGCGACCTTGCGAAGCGCCGCTTCCACCGACATGCCGGACTCGACGCATATCAGCATCAGGTCGAGCGCGTCCGGCCACGCCATCTGAATCGACTGCTTGCGCTTGGTAGCGCGGTTGTTGACGTAGAGCACCGGCGCGTAGAACCCCGCATAGGCAACCACGATGCACACGAACAGCTTCACGAAAAACGGCTGCTCGGGCAATCCGCCGAGCACGAACAGATACATCGCCGCCAATGCAAAGCCGATGAAGGGCAGGACGAGACGGAAGAAAAGGAAGCGCGTCAGCGGATTTTGCCCGCGAAAACCCGCCACTTTCAATTTCTGCAAAGTACCTTCATCCGCCAGCGCACGCCTGAGATCCAGGCGATCGACAATATTGCGCATGCCGACCGACTGTTCTTCGCGCAGGCCCTTGCGGCGGCGGTCGGCTTCGATTGCCAGCCGCGCCCGCTGCTTGGCGCGCAGCTCATCGCGCTCCAGCGCCACGGATTTCATGCGCGCCTTGAGCTGGTTCCCGCCAAAGGCGGGCAACAGCGTGAAGACGGTCGCAAACACCGCTATTCCGACCAGCAGTGCGATCAGCAGGGACGGATCGGTGAGAGTTCTGACGACGTGATCGGTCATACGCGAGTCCTAGACTTCGAAATTCATCATCTTGCGCATTACCAGGATGCCCATCGACATCCAGATGCCGGAACAACCGAGGATCAGATGGCCGGTGCTGGTGGTGAAGAGGGGCATGATGTAGTTCGGGCTCGTCAAATAGACGAGACAGGCGACGACGAAAGGCAACGCGCCGATGATCACGGCGGATGCCTTGGCTTCCATGGACAACGCCTGGACCTTGGCTTTCATTTTCTTGCGATCGCGAAGCACGCGCGAAAGATTGCCCAGCGCTTCGGAAAGATTGCCGCCGGCCTGAGACTGGATCTGGATGACGATGCCGAAGAAGCTCGCCTCGGTGCACGGCATCGTTTCTGGCATGCGCATGGCCGCGTCGGGGATCGACAAACCCATTTGCTGCGAATCGACGATGCGGCGGAACTCGGTCTTGACCGGCTCGGGGGATTCGTTGGCGATCAGGCGCACGGCATCGTTCAGCGGCAGGCCGGATTTTACCGCACGCACAATGATATCGAGCGCGTTCGGAAATTCGTTGAGGAACGCCTTGACGCGGCGCCCGCGGCGAAACGAGACGAACCAGCGTGGCAGACCCATGACGCCGACCAGCAGCGCAGCCGGCAAGACCAGCAGCGGTGCGCCGATGAAATATACAAGAGCCGTCAAGACGACGCCGCAGACCGCCGAGTAGACATAAAAGCGCTCGAGCGAGATCTTCATGCCGGCCTGACGGATTTGGATCTTCAGCGGTGGTTTTTTGACCAGGCTCTGATTGGACTTTTGCTTTTGATCGAGATCCTTCAGCGAATCCTGGACGGACTTGCGACGCTTGGCCGCTTCCGCGACGCGATCGCGCGAAGCCTTGACGACGGAACGATCCGTCTCGGCGGTCTTGATCGATTCAAGCCGCTTGCCGACCTGCTTCTCGGTGCTGATCCGGTTGAACAGGAAAGCATAGGCCACAGCGCCGGCGCTGAAGCCGGCGAGCACGACGAATGCCAATACGGTGCCGTCAATTCCGAACATCGATCCTGGCCCCCACGTTTCCGGACGGATCAGTCAGCGCGCTTCTCCATTGCCTCGAGCGCAACGGCGAGGCGCTGCTCCTCACCGTAGTAGCGGGCGCGCTCCCAGAAATGCGGACGGCCGATGCCGGTCGACACGTGCTCGCCCAGCAGCCTGCCGTTCGCGTCCTCGCCCTTGATGTTATAGAGAACGATGTCCTGGGTGATGATGACGTCGCCCTCCATGCCGATCACCTCGGTGATGTGGGTGATGCGCCGCGATCCGTCGCGCAGGCGTGCAGCCTGTATGATCACGTCGACGGAGCCGACGATGATTTCGCGCACGGTTTTTTGCGGCAGCGTGTAGCCGCCCATGGCGATCATCGACTCTATACGGTTGAGGCATTCGCGCGGGCTGTTCGAGTGGATCGTGCCCATCGAGCCGTCATGGCCAGTGTTCATCGCCTGCAGCAGGTCGAACACTTCGGGTCCGCGCACCTCGCCGACGATAATGCGTTCGGGCCGCATGCGCAGACAGTTCTTGACCAGGTCGCGCATGGTCACTTCGCCCTCGCCTTCGAGGTTGGGCGGGCGGGTTTCGAGACGCACCACATGCGGCTGCTGCAATTGCAGCTCAGCCGAGTCCTCGCAGGTGATGACGCGTTCCTCCCGGTCGATATAGTTGGTCAGGCAATTGAGCAGCGTCGTTTTGCCCGAGCCGGTTCCGCCCGAGATGACGATGTTGCAACGGACACGGCCGATGATCTTGAGAATCTCGGCCCCTTGCGCCGAAATCGAGCCGAACTTGACCAACTGGTCGAGCGTCAGCTTGTCCTTCTTGAACTTGCGGATGGTAAGTGCGGTGCCGTCAATAGCCAGGGGCGGTGCGATGACGTTGACACGCGAGCCATCAGGAAGACGGGCATCGCAGATCGGGCTTGATTCATCGACGCGGCGGCCGACCTGGCTGACGATACGCTGGCAGATGTTGAGGAGCTGCTGGTTGTCGCGGAACCGGATGCCGGTCTGCTCGACCTTGCCGTTGACTTCGATGTAAACGTTCTTGGAGCCGTTGACCATGATGTCGGCAATATCGTCGCGCGCAAGCAGTGGCTCCAGCGGCCCGTAGCCCAAAACGTCGTTGCAGATGTCCTCGAGAAGCTCTTCCTGCTCGGCGATGGACATCGCGAAATTCTTGATCGCGATGATGTCGTTGACGATGTCGCGGATTTCCTCGCGCGCGCTTTCGGGATCGAGCTTGGCCAGCTGCGACAGGTCGATCGTGTCGATCAGTGCGGCGAAGACCTGGCTTTTGGTGTCGTAGTAGGTTTCGCTCTTTTGGCGCTGGATAGTTTTCGGCTCCGGCGCCAATGGCGGCGGCTCGACTGCACGGCGAACCGGCGCAGCAGGCGCGCCGGATGGCGGCAGCGTCGCGGGTTTGGCGGCTATAGCCGCTTCCATAGGGTTCGCGGCAGCCGGCGCAGCAGCTGCGGGTGCGGGCTGACGGAATTCCGGGATGGTCCGGTTGCCGTCGTCGCTGCCTCTTTTACCAAACATGATCGCTTACCAATTCCACCGCTGAGGCATCACTTCTTGTTGCGCGAAAGCTTGCCTATCAGGTTGCCGAGGCCAGCCTTTTTCTTCACCTTGATTTCGCTGCGCCCTGTCAGCACATGGGCGATCTCGTTGATCGTGGCGACGACCGGACTCTTGGCATCCATTTCACCAAGCATACGTCCGTTATTGGCAGCATTTCCGAACAAAAGCGGCTCGAACGGGATGACCGACATCGGCGAAAGGCCGAGGGATTCGGAGAAGTCGGACGGCGTAATCTCGGGACGTTTCGGCACACCGGCCTGGTTGATCACAAGCTTTGGCGCAGGATCGTTCGGACGAAGCCGCTTCAGCATGTCGACCAGGTTCTTCGTGTTGCGCAGATTGGCCAGTTCGGGCGTCGCCGTGATGACGATCTCATCGGCCTTGACCAGCGTGTTCTTGGTCCAGCCCGCCCACAAGTGGGGAACATCGAGCACGAGGAGCGGCGCGCTACGCTGGGCTATGTCGATAAGCTGGGTGAAAGCGTCGGGATCGAAATCGTAGACCCGCTCCAGGGTCGAAGGGGCCGCAAGTAGCGACAGGTGCTCGGCGCATTGGGCGAGCAGTCGGTCGAGATAGACCTCGTCGACGCGTTCCGGCGAGAAGACCGCCTCGGCAATGCCTTGGGCCGGGTCCTGGTCGAAGTTGATATTGGCCGTTCCGAAGGCGAGGTCGAGATCGGCGACAACCACTTCGGATTTGAAAAGGGACGACATGGCCCAGGCCACATTATGGGCTATGGTCGAGGAGCCGACGCCGCCCTTGGCGCCGATGAACGCAATCGAGCGGCCGATCGGCTCAGCTTCCGGATCAACGAAGATCGAAGACACCACGCTGACGATGTCGGCCATCGATACGGGCGCGATGACATATTCGGAGATGCCCGAACGAATGAGTTCGCGATACAGGCCGACATCGTTGTAGTGGCCGACAACCACCACCTTGGAGGTCGGGTCACAATGCTCGGAGAGCTGGGCGAGTTGTTCCAGCAACAGCTTCGGCTCGCTGCGGGATTCAAGCAGGATCAGGTTCGGTGTCGGCGCCGACTGATAGAATTCGATAGCGGTGGGGATGCCCCCCATATGCACCTTCAGATGGGCCTTGGCCATGCGGCGATCCTCGCCGGCGCGCTCGACCGGATTGGCTACGCCTTCGGTCTCGCAAAATGCCTGGATCGAAATGCGCGGGATCGGCCGCAACGCCTGCATCGCGGCAATATCCTGCTCCGAGGTTTCGCCGCCCGGTACCTCTGTGTCATAGGCAAGATTGCTCATTGTCATCACTTTCCGTGACTTGCGCGGCTTAGAGTTTGTTGAGCCTCGACACTCGTTAATAATCGACTTCCGAATTGCCGAGGAATTCGTCCGAAATACCCCTGTCACGATAGACGTCGATCACCGCGCCGCGATTTTCCGCGTCGATCGGCGACGGTTTGCGTGGCCCGATCAGATCGGACGGATTGGCCATCTGGGCAGCCAGGTTGTTCTGATACGAACAGCCGAAATCGGCATAGTGCTTGTTTTCCGAAGTCTGCAGCAGGTCTTCGGGCCAGCGCCCGCATTTATCCGTCTGAGCCTTCACCGAGACGTAGGCAACGCGGACCGGTGCGGACGCTTCGGCTGAAACAGACTGATAGGACCGCATGGCGATCCGCTTCCGGCTGATGCCGCTGGCTATGGCGAGCCTGGCGAAATCGCGGCCGGCCGCGGCCGCTGCGATTTCGTTAGCTGAGCCGCTCGGAATCTCGATCGTCAGCACCGGAGCCGCGCTCCTGTCGTATCCGTTGAGAAAGCCCAGGAGCGTGTCACGCTGGGATCTGGTCATGCCACGGTCGCCGGCGCCGACCGGAAGGTCGATCTTCTGGACCTTCTCGGCGATGACGATAGGATGCGTGGTGCGATAGTCGTCCGGTATGGCACCGACCGTGACGCTGTCGCGATTGGCGCAGCCGGCCAGTGATGCCGCTACCGCGATCGCTATGATCGGAACGGCCGGCCGCCAGATCCGCGAATGAACGGACTGTATCGCGGTGACCGCCCTTGCCTTCGATACTGCCTGAGACATGTCGACTTCCCCGCTTACTTGTAGATAAAGCCGACAACGCCGTGATAGCGGCCGTTGGGCTTGTCGGTCTGCATGGTGCCGTAGACGCGGTTGACGCGGCCAAGGAACATGCCGGCGCCATCGCTGGCTGCGTTGAAATTGTCATCCGGCTTGGCAAGATCGTTGCGCGCCACCGGCTTCACCAGATAGGGCGTGATGATGATGACGAGTTCGGTCTCGTTGCGGACGAAATCCCTGCTGCGGAACAGCGTGCCTAGCACCGGTATTTTGGTCAGGCCGGGCAGCCCGGCAACCGCCTGCCTGATGTCGTCGCGGACAAGGCCCGCGATCATCATGGAACCGCCGGAGGGCAATTCCACCGTGGTGTCGGCCAGGCGTTTGCGGATCGACAGCAAAGTGGTGCCGGGTAAGTCGCCGGCTCCTTCCAGGACTGCGGCGCCTTCGGTCGTAGGTTCCGAAACCGACGTCCTCACTTTAAGGCTGATGCGGCCCGCCGAGAGCACGACCGGCTGGAATTCGAGCCCAATTCCATATTCAAGGCGTTCGTGCTCGTAGGTAATCTGGCCAGTTTGATTGTCGTTTGAAACGTTGCTTGTTCGGCCGGTGATGATATTGAATTCGCCGCCGACCTTGAAGGTCGCCTTCTCGCCGGAAACGGCGGTGAGAGTCGGCTCGGCCAGCGTCTTCATGACACCGCTTTGCTCCATGGCGTTTATGTACGCTTGAAGAGTTGAGCTGCCGATCGCCGCCCCCGAATATTGCGACAGTGGCTTTCCCAATCCGTATGCAGGCGTGGTGAGAGCGCTCCAACTGATGCCGTTGCTGCTGCCGTTGCCGACCATGTTGACGCCGAGCTGCTTCATCACCGTGCGGCTGACCTCGGCAACCGTCACCTTCAGCGTCACCTGGTCGTCGCCGATAATCTGCAGCAGGTTGATGATCTGGCTGACGCGGCGCTCGGCATCCGGGTTGTCGATGGCGACGCCGGCTTCGGCCGAACCGCCGGCAGCGGTCTGCGAATATTGACCCGTGGTAGCCTCGCCGCCGGACACGAAGATGTTTGCCAGATCAGCCGCGCGCTTGGCGTCAAGAGGAGTGTCGACGGTTCCGGTCAGAACGACGTTGTCGTTCAGCAACTCGACCTTGACCTCCGATGACGGGATGAAGCGCTTGATATAGTCCTCCAGCCCGGCAACATCGCGTTCGACCGCTAGGTCAAGGCTGACGATCTGCTCGCCATTCGGGCCAAAGACGAAGATGTTGGTCTCGCCGACCGCCTTTCCGAACAGATAGATGCGGCGGGCAGTGCGGGTCACTGCGTCGGCTACAGCGGGGTTGGCGACGAGAATATCATAGGCATCGCTCGGCAGGTCGATGACCACCGATTTATTGAGTCCGAGTTTGACCCGCTGGGTGGCGGTCGAAGCCGTGACCCTAGCATTGCCCGCCGCACTGGCATCGAGGATGCCATATGCATTCGTTCCAACGAGAAACAGGCCGATCGCCGCAGCCAGGGTGAGCGGCAGTTTGGTTTTTAGCCTCATTTCCTTGCCCCCACCTCGGAAACTTCGCCCGACTTGATCAACCGCACGGTGCCGCGCCGGCCATTGCCGGAAACCAGGTAGTCGGCCTCGCCCACATTCTTGTCCTGGCTGTCCTTGATCGAGCGCAGCGCCAGTGTCAGGCGATCCGCCATCTGCTGTGCGACGGTGATGATCTCGGACTGCTGCGGCGTCAGCTCCAGGGTGGCGGTCTGGCCGACTCTGGTCTTCTTGCCTTCCTCATCCTCCTGGATGGTCTGGTCGATCGCCAGGACACGAATGTTTTTGAGGATAGTTTCGGTCGTGAAGCCCGGACCACCGCCATTGGCGGCATCGGTTCTACGGGTCATGATGACGTCGACGAAATCGTTTGGAAGAATGAAGCCACCGGCCGAGGTGTCGGCCGAAATGCTTGTGGCGACAGCCCGCATGCCGGAGGGCAGGATCGACGACATGAAGCTTTGCCCTTCACCGATCAGCTTCGAGCGGCGCAGCGGCTCGCCGGCATAGAGCGCCACGCGGGCGACGGCGCCCTTCAGCTTGTCCAGCGCTTCAGGCTCGGCAGCGCGGGTGATGAAATTTGCGTTGATGCCGGCGGACGGCCATGACTCCCAGGAAATGTTGTTTTCAAGCGGACTGCCCATCGGAACGTCGCCGGAAAGAACAAGCACATCCTGCAGCGCGATCGCCGGCGCCTGAGGACCGGAATCGACAACCGGAGGCGGCGGAGCCACAACCATGTTCTTCGCGACATAGCCTGCACCACCGGCCGCGGCTATCGCCACGCCTAGAATAATTAATCGGGATGCTGGCATCTGTCCGAACCTCGCCTTGGCAAACCACTAGCCAAGCCGGACTTTGCAGCGGCAATCGTCAAAACAAGGTTAATGTTATACTTACGATCGTGATTAATTTAAGGTTTACATAAATTAGAGCGACAACTCTGGCCCGAAGGAAAACGGGGCCAATTCGCCTGCTCGGCGCCAACGGCGGAAAGCGAAATTCAGCCCGCCAGCCTGGTAAGCGCCCAGGCCATCAACGGTGAGTCGGAATAGGTGAGCAGACCGCCAATGCCAAGCGCAATGCCGTACGGAACGCCGGTCGCCTCATCGGCGAAATGGCGCAGGAACCGATTGTGGCTTGTGACGGCGGCAAGCAGCGATTTTCGATAGGCGATGATGGCAAGGGTCAGCAGACCGCCGATGAACGTCGAGGTGACGAGATACTCGACGAGATGGATGTTCAGTCCCATCCATACGGCAGTGGCGGCCAAGAGCTTGGCGTCACCGCCGCCCATGCCGCCAAGCGCGAACAGGCCGAATGTCACTACAAGAACCAGGCCGCCGGCGGCGAAGTGCCCGCCATAAGTGGCCCAGTCCATGCCGGTCAAGGGCGCAACCAAGGCAAAGACAACGACGAGCAGCACAGGCACGCGATTGGCGATCGTCATCGACAGCATGTCGGAGATCGCGGCAAAAAGCATGCAGAATGGAAAGACGACGAAGATCACGGCTTCAAGCATGGGCGTGGCGCCTGTGGTCAAACTGTACCCGGTCCCAGCCTAGGTATGTTCGATTAACGATTGATGAGGTCTAAAGTTCAAAATCATGCGTAGGACTAAATAAGGGCCGCCAGTGCGGCGGCCCTTATTGGGAAGCAACGGAATGTTGTTGCTTACGAAGCGTTGACCTTGGTGGCAATCTTGTCAAACTTGGCGTTCAGCGCGGTGCCGAGCGAGGTGGCGCCGACCATGATGGCGAGCGCGAT
Organism: Mesorhizobium sp. M0904; assembly: GCF_040319475.1. Classification (NCBI taxonomy): domain Bacteria; kingdom Pseudomonadati; phylum Pseudomonadota; class Alphaproteobacteria; order Hyphomicrobiales; family Phyllobacteriaceae; genus Mesorhizobium; species Mesorhizobium sp. M0904. Next base: position 103,988 of record NZ_JAMYOC010000004.1, read on the forward strand.
GAGAGCGGCGATCAGACCGTATTCGATAGCGGTCGCGCCGGATTCGTCCTTCACAAAACGTGCGATGAGGTTAGACATTTGAGCTCCTACTCCAATTGTTACAGCACTTCCGTCAACTTCTCTTGGTGGCTGATCGGATACTGCGAATCTAAGGAGAAGCTGTTTCAATCGGCTTAATAAACAGGCTTACCGATTCCTTTCCCGCTTCGATGGCATTGCGTGGTTAACCCAGAACTAAAATCCCCGCCGCTAGGACCCCGGGCCGACAAAAGGCGCAAAAGGCGCAATTCGGCAAAGACGTTCCAGCCGTGCCGGCTAGGCCCAATGCCGGTTCCTGTGAACTCCAGCCGCTTAACGGTTGGTTCACCAATCTCGTTCATGTTCCGTTGAACAGTTTGCCAGGGGGCGCCTCAATGGCCGGGCCGAGATCATCATTTCCAGTTGCCGTGCTTTGTGCCGCAGCGGCTTTCGCCTTTCCAGCCAAGGCCGGCGTCGGCATCGAGGTGACGATGAACCAGGCAAAGATCATCAAATTGTCGCGCGCCGCCGATACGATTGTCGTCGGCAATCCGGCGATCGCCGACGCCTCCGTGCAGGACGCATCGACGATCGTACTGACCGGCAAGGGATTTGGCGTCACCAATCTTGTCGTCCTCGATCAGGAGGGCAACCCGATCGTCGATGAGCAAATAACCGTCGTGCGGCAGGCGGCGGCGTCGGTCCGCATCTATCGACGCGCCGAAGTGCAGACGATGTCCTGCGCGCCATATTGCGAAAGCTCGTATAAGAGCGATGCCGAAAAGGCCTCTGAAGCCGAGATGAGCGCCGGGCATTAGCTAGCCGACGTCTCCGTCTTTGGCGAGAACGTGCTTCGGTTATGGCCGGGTTAAGGCCTTCCCGTTGAATTTAACGGTCATTCCAACCGGACTTCAATCGGTTCCGACTAAGGGTGGGACCGATACAGAAGCGGCATCGGCGGGCAGAGGACATGAGCAAGGCTGGACGAGCAGGTTCTCCAAGACGGTTTTTAGGCGACCGCCGCGGAAGCACGGCGATCGAATTCGCCATGCTTGCAATTCCTTTCGCACTTCTTGTATTCGCCATACTGGAGAGCTGCATTTCTTTTGCCGCACAGGAAGTGATGGCAAACGCCACAGACGACATCGCGCGTCAGTTGCGTACCGGCCAGCTAAGACCGGCCGATGTGTCCGGGACCAAGCTGCGGGACAAGATCTGCGCCAAGCTGGAGATCATGGTCGCCAAGACCTGTCCCGGACTGCTGGTGGATTTGCGCGAGTATCCGACCTTCGCCGATGCGGCGCTGGCCGGTTTCAAGATCCAGGATGGCGACGTCGTGCTGACCAAGGGCACGAGCACACAGACCTTCACCGTCGCACCTGGCCTGGCGGAGTCGAGAAACATGCTGCGGGTTTTTTACAAATGGCCGGTGATGACCGACTTTATGGCCAAATCGATGGCCAACCTGAAGGACGGCAAAACGCTGCATTTTGCCTCGATCACTTGGCAGAACGAGCCGTTCGACAACTGAGCCACCTAGTCGCTTGAAAAGGGCAAAGCCATGATTCGTGCGGGGGCACAGTTGGGCATCGCAGGGATTTGTACAAGAGCAGTCCGGCTTTGCTCGGACCGCCGCGGTATTGCGGCCGTCGAGTTTGCCCTCATCGTGCCTGTCCTGTTGATCATGTACTTTATGACAATGGAGGCCTCGCAAGCCATCGAGACCAGCAAGAAGGTCAGCCGCATCGGCAGCATGGTAGCGGACCTCGTCACACAGCAGCAGACCATCAAGGCGGCCGATGTCGATGCCATCATGGCGATCGGCAGTTCCACGCTCCAGCCCTACAACCGCTCGAAACCGAAGATCATTATCACGGCGATACAGGTGACGAACGAGACGACGCCGAAAGTCCTGGTCGTGTGGTCGCGCAAACTGGTGGATGGCGTCTCTAGCCTCGACGCGGTCAAGGATTCCACCACAACGGTCCCGAGCGCGCTCAAGATCAAAGGCACTTTCCTCATTCGGGTCGAGAGCGATCTCGCCTACAAGCCAATCATCACCTGGTCGGCGGACGGCCAAAGCCGGTTCGGGTTGAGCTCGGTCTTCAATTCGATATCGATGGCGGAAACTTATTATCTGCGGCCGCGCAGGAGCCCGACCATTCCGTGCAGTGATTGCTGACGCCTGAAGCCCGCTAACCGGTCTTTTGCTATTGGTTGCAACCGCGGGCCGAGACTAGACGCACGATGGCTGCAGCCAGCACATAGTCCCTCGGACCGGCAACGGTTCGGCGACGATACCGATACGGAACGTTCCGATAACATAGCGCCAATCGGCGCGCGCCAGGTTTGCGCAAGACGCATCTAGCAGCAAAGCCAGTACGGCGGCGAATGCTGTCAGGGCAAGCCTCATGCGAGCTCCGCGCCGCGCATTTCCATCCGCAGATCGACCATGCCGCGATTCGTCTCTCCGGGACCAGCATGCCAACCGTGCTGTTTGGGTTTCCGAATTGCCAATGGCGACGCGGAACCCTATGTCTGAGCCAACACAGGCAATGATGAACCTTTCGATGGCACGCGCCTTCCTTTTTGTCCTCGACTCCTTCGGCATCGGCGGCGCGGCCGATGCCGAACGCTATGGCGACACCGGCTCCAACACGTTCGCACACATCGCGCGGGCCTGCGCGGAAGGCCGCGCCGATCGCGAAGGCCTGCGTGACGGGCCCCTTCTTGTACCAAACATGCTCTCGCTCGGCCTCGGCCAGGCCGCGGCAACGGCGACGGGTTTCAGGTTCGAGAATGCCGGCAGTGCGCCGCTTGCCGCCGCCTTTCACGGCGCGGCCCAAGAGGTTTCGAGCGGCAAGGACACGCCATCGGGCCATTGGGAAATAGCCGGCCTGCCGGTCCGTTTCGACTGGGGTTACTTCCCGGACACGATTCCGGCCTTTCCGGCCGAGTTGACCGAAGCAATGGTGCGTGAAGGGAAGGTGCCTGGCATCCTCGGCAATTGCCATGCTCCGGGCACCGAAATCATCGAACGGTTCGGCGAAGACCATATCCGTACCGACAAGCCGATCTGCTACACCTCGATCGACTCCGTCCTGCAGATCGCCGTGCATGAGGTTCATTTCGGCCTGGAACGGCTTTACGAGTTCTGCAAGGTGGTGCGCAGGCTCGTCGATCCGCTTAATATCGGCCGCGTCATAGCACGGCCGTTCATCGGTGAAACCGCCGCCACGTTCGAGCGAACGCATAATCGTCGCGACTATGCCGTACCGCCGCCGGAACCGACGCTGCTCGACCGGCTGACGGCGCGCGGCAGCCGGGTTATCGCGGTCGGCAAGATCGGCGACATTTTCGCCCATCGGGGCATCTCGGAAGTCCGCAAGGCTGCCGGCAACATGGCGATGTTCGACAAAGCGCTTGGCGCCATGGAAGACGCCCGCGACGGCGACCTCGTCTTCGCGAACTTTGTCGATTTCGACACCGAGTTCGGGCATCGGCGCGACGTTGCGGGGTATGCCGCCGCACTCGAAGCTTTCGACCGGCGCCTGCCCGAGGCATTCGCACGGCTGAGGTCAGGCGATCTGCTCATTTTGACCGCCGATCACGGCAACGATCCGACGTGGCGCGGCACCGACCACACGCGCGAGCGGATTCCGGTTATCGGGACACAGCCGGGTTTCAAAGGCGCAGACATCGGACTGAGGATGACATTTGCCGACATCGGCGAAACCGTGGCCGAACATCTCGGGCTGGCGCGCGGCCCTTACGGCACCTCCTTCCATGCGATGATAGGCGGCCATGCCTGAGCTGCCGGAGGTGGAGACGGTCAGGCGCGGTCTGCAGCCGGCCCTTGAAGGTGCCCGCATTGTCGGTGTCGAGGCACGCCGGCCGGATTTGCGGTTTCCGTTCCCCGCGAAATTTTCGGAGCGGCTGACCGGCAAGACGATTGCGGCGCTCGGCCGCCGTGCCAAATATCTGACAATGCACATGGACAACGGCCCGGTTCTGATCTGCCATCTCGGCATGTCGGGTTCGTTTCGCATCGAAACGGCCGACGAGAGCGCAACGCCCGGCGCGTTCCACCACGAACGTTCGAAAAACACTGCTCACGATCACGTCGTCTTCGACATCGCATCCCCTGCCGGCGTCCGCTCTCGCGTGATCTTCAACGACCCGCGCCGCTTCGGGTTCATGCTGTTTTCGGAAGGCGAGCCCGACATGCATCCGATGCTGGCCGGATTAGGCGTCGAGCCTACAGGCAACGCACTGGACGGCACGCTGCTCGCTTCGTTGCTGAAAGGTCGCAAGTCACCGCTGAAAGCGGCACTTCTGGACCAGAGGCTAATTGCCGGGCTAGGCAATATCTACGTCTCGGAAGCGCTTTGGCGGGCCGGCCTGTCGCCGCTGCGCGAAGCGGGCACCCTCGCGAGAGCCGGCAAGAAAGCCAAAGAGCAGAGCGAACGCCTGGCCGAAGCTATCCGCTCGGTCGTCACCGATGCGATCGCCGCCGGCGGCTCGTCGTTGCGCGACTATATGCAGACCGATGGATCGCTGGGCTACTTCCAGCATTCCTTCGCGGTTTACGATCGCGAGGGCGAAGCCTGCTCCAAGCCTGGTTGTGGCGGCCACATCGAGCGTATCGTGCAAAGCGGTCGTTCGACTTTCCACTGCCGGGCCTGTCAGGCTTAAACCAGAAGCGAGGAGGAGCAAAGCATGGGCTATGAAACCATCATCGTCGAAACCCGCGGCAAGGTCGGGCTGATTACGCTGAACCGGCCGCAGGCGCTCAACGCGCTGAATTCACAAGTGCTGGCGGAACTGGTCGCCTCGGTGAACAGCATGGGCGCCAATGCCGACATTGGCGCCATGGTCATCACTGGTTCGGAGAAGGCTTTCGCGGCAGGTGCCGATATCAAGGAAATGCAGTCGATCTCCTACGTGGATGCTTATGTGCAGGATTTCTTCGTCGGCTGGGAAGAATTTACGCGGGCACGAAAGCCGATCATCGCGGCGGTGGCGGGCTATGCGCTGGGGGGCGGCTGCGAACTGGCGATGATGTGCGACTTCATCATCGCCGCCGACACCGCCAAGTTTGGCCAACCCGAGATCACGCTGGGCGTCATGCCCGGCATGGGCGGATCGCAGCGCCTGACCCGCTTTGTCGGCAAGTCGAAGGCGATGGATATGTGCCTGACGGGGCGAATGATGGACGCAGCCGAGGCCGAGCGTTCCGGCCTTGTCTCGCGCGTCGTGCCAGCCGGCGAGTTGATCGAGGAAGCGCTTAAGGCAGCAGCGAAGATCGCCGATTTTTCCTTACCGTCGGTGATGATGGCGAAGGAGGCCGTCAACCGCGCCTATGAGACGACGCTCACCGAGGGTCTACGGTTCGAGCGCCGGCTGTTTCATTCGCTGTTTGCGCTGGATGACCAGAAGGAAGGCATGGCGGCCTTCACCGGCAAGCGGAAGCCGAATTTCACGAACCGATGAGATGACGAGGCACCGGTCAAAAAGAAAACACTGCAGCGTTGACGTGCCGGAAAAGCTGAACTATAAGCCGCAACAACCGAGGCGGCCCTGTGGCTGCCCGTTTGTTTTTTGCGCCCCGCGGTATCCCGCAAGCGCCCACCAGATCAGAAGAGAGGCACCATGGCCAATACCTCCTCGGCCAAAAAGGCAACGCGCAAGATCGCCCGTCGCGCAGCGATCAACAAGAACCGCCGCTCCCGCGTCCGAACCTACATCCGCCAGGTCGAAGAGGCGCTCGCGGCTGGCGACAAGGCGGCCGCACAGGCTGCCTTCAAGGTGGCCGAGCCGGAACTGATGCGCGCCGCGACCAAGGGCGTGGTGCACAAGAACACGGCATCGCGCAAGGTGTCGCGGTTGGCCCAACGGGTCAAGGTGCTGTCAGCCTGATATATCCATTCTTGAACTGCGCTACTTCAAACCCGGCCAATCGCGCCGGGTTTTTTCGTTTGCCGGCAAGTACTTAAAAGAAAGCCCGCAAAATGGCGCTCCGCGAGCATTTCAAAGTTCGAAATGCTTTGCCGGCATATACATGCCTGCTCATATTCGGAGCCTCCGAAACCGCCAATACGAAAATTTCCGAGCGTCACGGATTACCGTTTCCTTTCAGAAGCTTACCGATGGTGATCCACAGCTTGTTCACATCAGCTGCGGCTGATAGGCGACAATTGGCTGTCAAGTGAATTATTTCAGAAAATTTCGCGTTGTGTGGCCTTTTTCATATTCGCCGGAAAAGGGTTTGAATCACAATGGCTTTGTCAAAATCAACTATTGCAGCATGGCGTTCGAAACGTCCCTTGCTAGTCAGATTCCTTAAAAATCCGTTAGGGGTGGCCTTGCCCTATCCACAGCGATTTCGGTAATGTCTGTCCATCGAAGGGATGGGCCCTTGGCCCTTGACCAGCCTGAAACCGGCCAGCTCAAATTGGCAGAGTTTACAGCGCGGCTTCAACTCCGCGGACGGGGTTGGTTTGTCTTTTCGATACGGTAGGGGACTGGCGTAATTGTACATGGCAGGTCGACGGTGCGCCGGCGGTTGTTCGCCGGACGGCATTTTGTTGCCCTGACATGACCAAAGCGGATCGGCTCTTCGGCGCCGGACCGACAACGAGGCGATTCATCAGCCGGCGGCGGCGATGGTGTCGCAGCGAAGACACGGTCGCCGGAAACATGGATGCAGGAGGCGCATCCCCGGCGGAAAACAGGTACAAGAGACAAGGAACTCGATCATGCAGAGCGGCGGCATCGAAAGGGAGCTTACAGGCGACCTCCCATTTCCTGGAACGTTAGTCGGAAGGAACGACATGGCGGCTTCCAATGAAGCTGAACAGAAGTTCGATCGGGTCAAGGCCCAGTTGAAGGCGCGTCTGGGAACCGAGGTCTATTCGAGCTGGTTCGGACGCATGAAGGTCGCTGAATCCTCTAAGGGCATTGTCCGCATCTCAGTGCCAACCGCATTCCTGCGTTCATGGATCAACGGCCACTATCTCGATCTCATCACCGAATTGTGGAAGCACGAGGATCCGGAGATCCTCAAGATCGAGATCGTGGTTCGCACCGCCACACGACAGGGCCGCAACAGCGTTGAGCCAGAAGTGGCGCCGGCGCGCAAGATGACCAGGCAGACGCAAACCGCGCTCTCTGCGGGCACGGCGAGCCCCAGCAGGGTCGAACGGGTCCCGGCACCCCGCCCGGGGATGCCGGCAGAAACCGAGTTCCGGCACAATGTTCTCGGTTCGCCACTCGATCCACGCTACACTTTCACCTCCTTCATCGAAGGACCATCGAACCGAGTGGCTTTTGCCGCCGCCAAGGCGGTCGCGGAATCGCAGTCGAGCGCGGTGCGTTTCAATCCGCTCTTTCTTCACGCAACGGTCGGACTGGGCAAGACGCATCTGTTGCAGGCGATCGCCGCAGAATCGCTGAAGCAGAATCCGAAATCGCGGGTCGTCTATCTGACGGCTGAGTATTTCATGTGGCGGTTCGCCACCGCGATCCGCGACAACAACGCACTGACGTTGAAAGAACAGCTGCGCGACATCGACCTCCTCATCATCGACGACATGCAGTTCCTGCAGGGCAAGTCGATCCAGCACGAATTCTGCCATTTGATCAACATGCTGCTCGACAGCGCCAAGCAAGTGGTGGTCGCTGCCGACCGGCCGCCGTCGGAATTGGAGTCGCTGGAGCCTCGCGTCCGCTCGCGCCTCAACGGCGGCGTCGCGCTGGAAATGTCAGCCCCGGATTTCGCCATGCGCATCGGTATGCTCAAGCTCAGGCTTGCCACCGCCAAGCTCGACGATGCGTCGCTCGATATTTCCGAAGAGATACTCAACCACGTCGCCCGCACGGTGACCGGCAGCGGGCGCGAGCTCGAAGGTGCCTTCAACCAGCTTTTGTTTCGCCAATCCTTCGAGCCGCAGATCACCATCGACCGCATCGACGAGATCCTCGGCCACATCTATCGTTCGGGTGAACCGAAGCGGGTGCGTATCGAGGACATCCAGCGCATCGTCGCGCGCCACTACAACGTGTCGAAGACCGAACTGCTGTCCAACCGGCGCACACGCACCATCGTCAAGCCACGGCAGGTCGCCATGTACCTGTCGAAGGTGATGACGCCGCGCTCGCTGCCGGAGATCGGGCGGCGTTTCGGCGGCCGTGACCATACGACGGTGCTGCATGCCGTGCGCAAGATCGAGGATCTTTCAGGCGTCGACAACACACTGGCGCAGGAACTCGAATTGCTGAGAAGGCTGATCAACGACCAGGCCTGACGGCGCGAAAAACGCCGGCTCGCGGACTTCGGCCTTTTTATCCCCAGAAAGCCCGTGCAGCCGGCCCGAACCGGTGGCGCGGGCTTGCGTTTGCCGGGTTTTTCCTGTCAGTTTACGCAGATTCTGAGCCTGTTCAGACCTTTCGCGGGGCGCCGCTTGCCGGAGACCCGTTCATTCATTCAAGCGAGCCTGTTTCGTCATGCGTGTTATCCTGGAACGGTCAAATCTCCTGAAGTCGCTCAACCATGTTCACCGCGTGGTCGAGCGGCGCAACACCATTCCGATCCTGTCGAACGTGCTGCTCAGCGCCGAGGGGGCCAGCCTTGAAATGAAGGCGACCGACCTCGACCTGGAGGTGACCGAAGCAACGCCGGCAAAGGTCGAGCGTGGCGGGGCGACGACGGTTCCGGCGCATCTGCTCTACGACATCGTGCGCAAGCTTGCCGACGGCGCGGAGGTGGCGCTGAAGACCGACGAAGACGGCAACGCCATGACGGTGACGTCGGGGCGCTCGAGCTTCCGCCTGCAGTGCCTGCCGCAGTCCGACTTTCCCGAGCTTTCAGCCGGGTCGTTCTCGCATATTTTCCGGCTCGATTCCCTCGGGCTAAAGGGCCTCATCGAGAAGACCCAGTTCGCCATCTCGACCGAGGAGACGCGCTATTATCTGAACGGCATCTATCTGCACACGCACGAGGCTGGCGGCAAGCTGAAGCTGCGCTCGGTCGCGACCGACGGCCATCGGCTGGCGCGCGCCGAGATCGACGCACCAGCGGGCTCCGAGGGCATGCCTGGCGTCATCATCCCGCGAAAGACGGTCAGCGAGTTGCAGAAGCTGGTCGACGACCCCAACATTGCGGTGACCACCGAGCTGTCGGACACCAAGATCCGTTTCACCATCGGCAGCGTCATCTTGACCTCCAAGCTGATCGACGGCACTTTCCCGGACTACCAGCGCGTCATTCCGACCGGCAACGACAAGAAGCTGATCATCGATCGTCAGAGTTTCGCCGCTGCCGTCGATCGCGTTTCGACCATTTCGTCCGAACGCGGCCGGGCTGTAAAGCTTTCGATCGCCGAAGGCCAGGTCACGCTTGCAGTCAACAATCCGGATTCAGGCAGCGCCACCGAAGAACTGGCAGCCGACTATTCGTCCGATCCGATCGAAATCGGCTTTAACGCCAAATACCTGCTCGACGTTGCCGCGCAACTGACCGGCACGGAGGCGAAGTTCATGCTGGCGGATGCCGGATCCCCGACACTGATCCACGACATGGCCGACGAGACCGCGCTCTACGTGTTGATGCCGATGCGGGTGTAGGGCCCGAACGAGGCCATCTGCTGTCGTGACCAGATTTGCAAACCCGCGGCAGACTTACATAAGTAAGCTTACACTTACGAATTTCCGCAATTATGCGGCGTTGGCAATCGACCTTGATCCCGGCGCTGTGGTTTTCTCCGGCGACAATGGCGCCGGCAAGACCAATCTGCTTGAAGCGATCTCGCTGCTCACGCCAGGCCGCGGCCTGCGCCGCGCACCCTATGGCGAGGTGGCGCGCGAAGGCGGCGACGGTGGCTTTGCGCTGCATGCCCGGCTTGACGGGCCGGACGGCCAGGTCGAGATCGGTACCGGGATTGCAGGCAGCGACAGCGAAGGCGGCAGGCGGGTGCGGATCAACGGCGCGGCGGCGCGCTCAGCCGAAGACATGCTGGAATGGCTGCGCGTGGTCTGGCTGACACCGGCCATGGACGGCCTGTTCCCCGGGCCAGCCGCCGACCGTCGGCGCTTCCTCGACCGACTGGTGCTGGCGATCGACCCCGGCCACGGCCAGCGCGCGCTTGACTACGAAAAGGCAATGCGCGGCCGCAACAGGCTGCTCGCCGACGGTTCGCGCGACGGTGCCTGGTTCGATGCCATCGAGATGCAAATGGCCGAGACCGGCGTGGCAATTGCCGCGGCGCGTGCCGAACTGGTGCGCCTGCTCGCCGCCATGATCGACCGTCTGCCCGGCGACGGACCGTTTCCGCAAGCCGACATCGGCATCTCGGGGGAACTGGAAGGCGAAGTCGGCATTTCGCCGGCCGTCGACGTCGAGGAACGGTTCCGTCGTGCGCTTGCCCAAGGGCGCGACCGTGACCGCACCGCCGGACGCACGCTCGACGGCCCGCACCGTTCCGATCTCGTGGTGCGCCACCGGCCCAAGGCAATGCCGGCCGAACTCTGCTCGACCGGCGAGCAGAAGGCGCTGCTGGTCGGCATCGTCTTGTCGCATGCACGGCTAACCGGCGAAATGTCGGGCATGACGCCGATCCTGCTGCTCGACGAGATCGCCGCCCATCTCGACGGCGGCCGGCGCGCGGCCTTGTTCTCGATCCTGGAGGAGCTGAACTGCCAGGCTTTCATGACCGGGACCGATGCCGCGTTGTTTGACAGCCTCAAGGGACGCGCGCAGTTCCTGACCGTCGATCACGGCAAGGTCAGGCCGACCATCTGAACTTCGTCCATGACGCATTTCTGAGCCGCATGCATTGACGCCTGACAAGTTTTTTCCTCCGTTATATGGTCCGGCGATGATCACAGCCGCTCTCACCGACGAAGAGCTCGAACGCTACGCCCGCCACATCGTGCTGCCCGAAATCGGCGGCGCCGGCCAGCAGCGGCTAAAGCGGGCGCGGGTGCTGGTCATCGGCGCCGGCGGGTTGGGAGCGCCGGTGCTCGAATATCTCGCCGCCGCAGGGATTGGCACACTCGGTATCGTCGACGACGACATCGTTTCGCTTTCCAACCTGCAACGACAAGTGATCCACGCCACGGGCGATGTCGGCATGGCGAAAACCGACAGCGCCAAGGCGGCGATCATCCGCATCAATCCAAACGTCGTCGTGGAAGAGCACAATTTCAGGCTGACCGCGGACAACGCCCCTGCCCTCATCGCCGATTATGACATCGTCGTTGACGGCTCCGACAATTTCGAGACGCGCTACGCCGTGGCCGACGCCTGCGCCGCCGAAAGCCGGCCGCTCGTCCATGCCGCCGTTGGCCGCTTCGACGGCTCGGTCACGGTGCTGAAGCCGTTCGAAACCGGTCCGGACGGCACGTTGAACCCAAGCTACCGCGATCTTTTTCCCGAAGCGCCGCCGCCGGGACTGGTGCCGTCCTGCGCGGTGGCCGGCATTGTCGGCGCGCTGAGCGGGGTCATCGGCACGCTGCAAGCCATGGAGGCAATCAAGCTGATCACCGGGATTGGCGAGCCGCTGGTCGGGCGACTGCTGCTCTACGATGCACTGGCGGCACGCTTCGACACGATCCGCTACAAGCGAACTAGCCGGTGAGCCTGCCTGCCGACGTTTCCATTGTGCAGCTTGCGGCCGACTTCGATCGTTGGGACGAGGTCTTGGCACTGGTCATGCGCGCCTTCGCCTTCATGGAAGACGTTATTGATCCGCCGTCCTCGGCGCATCGGCTCACTGTCGAAAATCTTAGGGCTAGACTAAAGCGCTGGAGGAGACAGGATTCCTGGCGCTGAAGGAAAGGGAGATCGTCGGTTGCGTCTTCATCCTGGAGCGGGCAGACGACCTCTACGTCGGAAAGCTCGCGGTTGTGCCGGCTCTTCAGGGACAAGGCATCGGAAAGCGGCTGATGCAGGCTGTCGAAGATCTTGCCCGTAGCCACAACCGGGCCGCCATCGAGCTCCAGACCCGGGTCGAACTGACCGGAAACCACGCTGCCTTCGCCCGCCTCGGCTTTCGCGAAACCGAACGGACAGCGCACAAGGGCTACGACCGGCCGACCTCAATCACCATGCGCAAGGCGCTTTCGTAAGCCAACACTATCCAAAGACGAACGCGTGGTTGCCGCGGCAAGGCCATGCCGGCATGATGGCAGGTCACGCCCGCAGCGGCAGCACGCGGTCGGGCGGACGATGGCCATCGAAGAAGGCGCGGATGTTGATGATCACCTTCTCACCCATGTCGATGCGGCCTTCGAGCGTCGCCGAGCCCATATGCGGCAACAGCACGACCTTGCCTTTGTGGGCGAGCTTCAGAAGCTTGCTGTTCAGCGCCGGCTCGTGCTCGTAGACGTCGAGGCCGGCGCCGGCGATCTTGCCGTCATGGATGAGCTTGACCAGCGATTCCTCATCGATGATATCGCCGCGCGCGGTGTTGACTATGTAAGCGGACGGTTGCAGAAGCGCCAGCCGCCGCGCCGAAAGCAGGTGGAAGGTTGCCGGTGTCGATGGGCAATTGACCGAGATAATGTCCATACGGGCAAGCATCTGGTCGAGGCTTTCCCAATATGTGGCTTCCAACTCGTCCTCGATTGCCGGCAGCACGCGGTGGCGGTTGTGGTAGTGGATCGAGAGGCCAAAGGCCTTGGCGCGCCTGGCGACGGCGGTGCCGATGCGACCCATGCCGACAATGCCGAGCCGTTTGCCCCAGATGCGACGGCCGAGCATCCAGGTCGGCGACCAGCCCGCCCATTTCTTGTCCCCGGTCAGCACGTTGGCGCCTTCGGCCAGCCGTCGCGGCACGGCCAGCATCAGCGCCATGGTCATGTCGGCCGTATCTTCGGTCAGCACGTTCGGCGTATTGGTGACGGTGATGCCTTTCTTGGCCGCTGCCGCAACGTCGATCTTGTCGACGCCATTGCCGAAATTGGCGATCAGCTTGAGCTTGTCGCCGGCTTGGGCAATCAGCGCCGCGTCGATATTATCGGTCACGGTCGGCACCAGCACGTCAGCCTCCTTGACCGCCGCCACCAGTTCCGGCTGCGTCATCGGCCTGTCCTCGACATTCAACCGGGCGTCGAACAACTCGCGCATGCGGGTCTCGACCGGGTCGGGCAACTTGCGCGTGATGACGACGAGGGGCTTCTTTTTGCCTGCCATTGTTTCCTCGAACCCGATCTCGTTGAGACCTCTTTAACCAAGAACGGCGAAACTGAGAGCCGATCGCGGTACCGGTCATCCATGTAACAAGTGGTTCCGCCGAAGACAAAGAAAAAGGGGCGCGAAGGCCGATGGGCCGGCGCCGAAAGGAACGAAAGTGTCTGGTTTCGCGTCGCTCCGCCTGACCCTCAGTGCAGCATTCCTCGGCGCTCTCATCCATAGCCCACTGGTGATGGCGCAAAGTGCCGCGGCCCCCGCCCAGAGCGTCACGCTCGGACCAAGCGGCTTGCCGCTGCCGCGCTTCGTCAGCCTGAAATCCGGCCGCGTCAACTCGCGCGTCGGGCCGGGCGTCAACTATTCCGTCGATTGGATGTACATGAAACCAGGCCTGCCGATGGAGATCATCCAGGAGTTCGATACATGGCGCCGCGTGCGCGATGCCGACGGCTCGGAAGGCTGGATCAATCAGTCGCTGCTTTCGGGCCGCCGCACGGCGATCGTCGCCCCCTGGCAGCGCGGCAAGGACGCCCGCATCAACCTCCTCGACGACCCGGCAAAAGATGCAAGCGTCATCGCGATCCTCGAACCGGGGGTGATGGGCACGATCAAGTCCTGCGATGGCCAATGGTGCGAAATGACCTTCGACGGCCATACCGGCTGGCTCGCCCAGTCGCTCGTCTGGGGCGCCTATCCCGGCGAAAAGGTCAAGAACTGACGCTTCCGAACCGGAGGTCAGGCCAGCGCTGCAAGCACCGGATCCGGCATTTTGTTTCGCTGTTCTTCAATTCGGGGATGATCTAGCCGCCGATGCGGCCGAGATGGGTATCCTGGAAACTGCTCGACAGCTTCAAGCCATAGCCCAGGGCGCGGTCGATGGCGATGTGGGCGATCCAGATCAGCGCAACGGATGTCGCCAATGCATTGTCAAAGACGCTGCCGAAAAGCGCCAGCAGAACGGGCAAGACCAGTATGTGCAAGGTGTTGTAGGCGACGGCCCCGACGCGCGGCCCGGCCATGTAACCCAGGATCGACAGGTCGGGCGCCAGAACGAGCACTGCAAATAGCCACCAGGAAGCACCGGCCATTGCATAGAAGACAAGAGCCGCCACCGCGACGGCGACCCATTCGAGCCGGAGCGTCAAATCCAGGAAATTCATAAGGCGCCGGTCAGTCGCAGCGTTTCGGACGCAGTCTCACCACGATATCGACATTGGCGATCTCCATGCCTTCCGGCGGTTCCGGCAGGTTGGAAACCGTCACCGGGCCGCTGTCGATATCGAAGATCCTGTTTTCGCCCTCGATATAGAAATGATGGTGATCGGAGGTGTTGGTGTCGAAATAGGTCTTCGATCCCTCGACGGCAAGGATGCGCAAAAGGCCAGCGTGGGTGAACTGGTGCAGAGCATTGTAGACGGTGGCCAGAGACACCGGCACGCCGGCGGCAAGCGCTTCCTCGTGCAGTTCCTCGGCCGAAAGGTGGCGGTCGCCCTTGGCGAAAAGCAGATCGGCCAGCGCGATACGCTGGCGTGTCGGCCTCAGACCGGCTTCGCGAACCCGCTTGTCCACAGCGACATTATCCTTCCGGCAACCCAGATCCATCTATCCGTCGCGCCCACAGTTCCGTCTCAGACACGTCCAAAATGGCAGAAATAGAGCATCTGCCGAAATTGGACGTGTCCTGACATATATTCTGTCGGCCGAATGCGATCAATAGCGCGCATTGACCCGGGCAGACGGGCAGGTTAAGCGCAAACGCCGGTTTCCGGCCTGAAACAGATTGTGTTAGGAAACCACCAGCATGGGCGCCTATCGCCCGGGACGATCACGGGGACGAGATTGATGGCGGGTTCGAAATCCAGCTACGGTTACGAGGAATTGCTTGCCTGCGCCCGCGGCGAGCTGTTCGGACCGGGAAATGCGCAACTGCCCTATCCGCCGATGCTGATGTTCGACCGCATCACCGAGATCAGCGAAAACGGCGGTGCGTTCGACAAGGGTTTCATCCGCGCAGAATTCGATATCAAGCCGGATTTGTGGTTTTTCGCCTGCCATTTCATCGGCAATCCGATCATGCCGGGATGCCTGGGCCTGGACGCCATGTGGCAGTTGACGGGTTTCTACCTTGGATGGCTCGGCGAACCAGGCAAGGGAATGGCGCTATCGACAGGTGAGGTGAGATTCAAAGGCATGGTCACGCCTTCGGTTAAGAAGGTGGAGTATGGCGTCGACTTCAAGCGAGTGATGCGCGGTCGGCTTGTGCTTGGCATCGCCGATGGCTGGCTGAAGGCAGATGGCGAGCCCATATATGCGGCAACGGATCTGAAGGTCGGTCTGTCCAAGCAATCGGCCGCCGGCTGAGCGAAGACCAACAGTGCCACGTCTTGGACATCTAAAGGACGCTGTAGCACTTTAATTTGCGCATGGTTCCGTTCCGGAAACTTAATCAGGTTTCGGAGGTCCGTGCTGGAAGGAGTTGCGAATGAGACGGGTCGTAGTCACAGGTCTCGGCATCGTGTCGTCGATCGGCAACAATGCCAACGAGGTGCAGGCCTCCTTGCATGATGCCAGGTCCGGCATCAGCTTTTCCGACTCTTTCGCCGAGCATGGCTTCCGTTGCCGGGTGTGGGGAGCGCCGACGCTGGATCCGTCGGGAATGATCGACCGTCGCGCTATGCGCTTCCTGTCGCAAGGTGCTGCCTGGAACCATGTCGCGATGGACCAGGCGATCGCAGACGCCGGCCTCGACGAGACCGACATCACCAACGAGCGCACCGGCATCGTAATGGGCTCCGGCGGACCGTCGACCCGTGCAATCGTCGAAGCGGCCGAGACGACGATCAAAAACGGCAGCCCCAAGCGGATCGGCCCGTTCGCGGTGCCAAAAGCGATGTCGTCGACCGCTTCAGCGACGCTTGCCACTTGGTTCAAGATCCACGGCGTCAACTATTCGATCTCATCGGCCTGCTCGACGTCAGCGCATTGCATCGGCAATGGCTACGAGCTGATCCAGTGGGGGAAGCAGGACATCGTCTTCGCCGGCGGTCATGAGGATCTCGACTGGACGATGTCGGATCTGTTCGATGCCATGGGCGCCATGTCGTCCAAGTTCAACGACAGGGCATCAGTCGCCTCGCGCGCCTACGACGTCGATCGCGACGGTTTCGTCATTGCCGGCGGCGCCGGCGTGCTGATTCTTGAAGAGCTCGAGCATGCCAAGGCACGCGGCGCCAAGATCTATGCCGAGATCGTCGGCTATGGCGCCACCTCCGACGGCTACGACATGGTGGCGCCGTCGGGCGAAGGCGCGGCTCGCTGCATGAAGCAGGCGCTCGCAACGGTGTCCTCGCCGGTCGACTATGTCAATACGCACGGCACTTCGACGCCGGTCGGCGACTCCAAGGAAATGGGCGCCATCCGCGAGGTGTTCGGCGAGAAGATGCCTTTCATCACGTCGACCAAATCGCTGACCGGTCATTCGCTGGGTGCGGCCGGCGTGCAGGAATCGATCTACTCGATCCTGATGATGCAAGGCGGCTTTATCGGCGAGAGCGCCCACATTGACAACCTCGATCCGGAATTCGAAGGCATGCCGATCGTGCGCAAGCGCATCGACGAAGCCAGGATCGACACCGTTTTGTCCAATTCGTTCGGTTTTGGTGGCACCAACGCTACGCTGATTTTCCAGCGCTATTCCGCATAAGGATTTGCCGACCATGGACGGATTGATGAAGGGCAAGCGCGGGCTTGTCATGGGCGTCGCCAACGATCATTCGATCGCCTGGGGCATCGCCCGCAAACTGTCCGAACATGGCGCGGATCTCGCCTTCACCTATCAGGGTGAGGCCTTCGGGCGCCGCGTCAAGCCGCTCGCCGAGAAACTGGGCGCATCGCTGGTGGTGCCTTGCGACGTCGAGGACAGCGCATCGGTCGCCGCGACTTTCGAGACTTTGGGCAAGGCGTGGGGCGGGCTGGATTTCGTCGTCCATGCCATCGGCTTTTCCGACAAGAACGAGCTGAAAGGCCTCTACGCCGACACCAGCCGCGACAACTTCATCCGCACCATGGTGATCTCCTGCTACTCCTTCACCGAGGTCGCCCGTCACGCCGCCACGTTGATGAAGGATAGCGGTTCGATGATCACGCTGACCTATGCCGGTTCGGTCCGCGTCATGCCGAACTACAACGTCATGGGCGTCGCCAAGGCCGGGCTGGAGGCCAGCGTCCGCTATCTAGCCAACGACTACGGCCCGCGCGGCATCAGGGTGAACGGCATATCGGCTGGACCGGTGCGGACGCTTGCCGGCGCCGGGATTTCCGACGCACGCCACATGTTCTCCTACCAGCAGCGCAACTCGCCGCTACGCCGCACGGTGACAATCGACGAAGTCGGCGGCTCAGCGCTCTATCTGCTGTCCGATCTGTCCTCCGGCGTCACCGGCGAAATCCACTATGTCGATTCCGGCTATCACATCGTGTCCATGCCGACGCTTGACGAGTTGAAGCAAACCGACGGCGGGCGGGAATAGCGCGAGCGACGTGTCGCCGGCTTGCCCCGCAGCGTTTCAGCGTCGCGCCGAGAAGACCTTGAACATGCCGTCGCGGGCGAGCTCCGCATGGCTGGAGAAGGCGGCCGCCAGCACCGGTTCGTAGGGAAGCTGACGGTTCGCCACCATGAACAGCCGGCCGCCCGACTTCAGCGCCTTGCCTGCCGCGCGGATCATGCCGGCACCGATTTCGGGCTCAGTCGCCCGGCTGCGGTGAAAGGGCGGGTTCATGGCGATCACATCGTAGCGGTGCTCGACCGGCTCGCTCAAAAGATCTATCCAGAAGAAACGTGGCTCCAGGCCTGTGTTGCCGACATTGACCTTCGCCGCCTCCAGCGCCTCGAAATCCGCTTCGTAAAGGTCAAGCGCCGATATGCCGGGTGAGCGGGCGGCGACTTCGGCGGCGACATAGCCCCAACCGGCACAGAAATCCGCAACGCTGCCACGCAGATCGTTGGGCAGATTTTCGACCAGCAGCTTCGATCCGGCATCGATCTTGTCGAACGAAAACATGCCTGGGGCCGTGCGGAAGCGGTCCTCGACCACCAAGTCCGGATTGGCGGCGCGAAGCGTTGCCGCGGCAACGGTATCGGCCGGCCGGCGAAACCAGAAGGCAATGCCGTGATGCTTCGGCAGGTGGCCTTCGGGCGGCACAAGGGCGCCGACATGCTTGCGCAGGCTGGCGATACCATCGTCCTTACCGCCGGCGACGACGATCAACCCGCCTGATGCCACGTGCTCGATCGCTTCTGCGACGCGCAACTCGTTTTGTCCGCGATGGCGGCCAGCGAGCACTAGCGCCGCGTCGAAAGCCTTGCCTTCCACTTGCGGCGTGACAGTGAAGCCGGATGCCTGCAAGGCACGAAAATGCGGCCTGAAGCCTTGGACGAGATGAAGCTTGGCATCAAAGCCTTCGGGTAAGCGAAAGCCGGGCTCGGCACCGAGAAAGAGAATGCATTCATCCTTTCGTGGCAGGGACACAGCCCCCGCCTCGAATGGATGGAAAAGCGTCTTCAGCGGCTCGGCGGACATTCACCACTCTTGAACTGCAAGGCTGTTGTTGAATGCAAACGGGCGCGACCTTCCGGCGCGCCCGCTTCGATTGCATAGTTAGATCAGCTTAGGCGGCGTTTTCTTCGCCTTCGCTCTTTTTGTCGCGAGCGATTTCCTTGCCGGTGGCCTGGTCGACGACCTTCATCGACAGGCGGACCTTGCCGCGCTCGTCGAAGCCCATCAGCTTGACCCAGACCTTGTCGCCTTCCTTGACGACATCGGAGGTCTTGGCGACACGATCATTGGCGAGCTGCGAGATGTGGACGAGACCGTCACGCGGGCCGAAGAAGTTGACGAAAGCGCCGAAGTCGGCGGTCTTGACGACCGTGCCTTCGTAGATCTCCCCGACTTCCGGCTCAGCGACGATGGTGTGTATCCACTTCTTCGCCGCCTCGATCTCCTTGGCGTTGGCCGAAGCGATCTTGACCGTGCCGTCATCCTCAATGTTGATCTTGGCACCGGTCTTTTCGACGATTTCGCGGATGACCTTGCCGCCCGAGCCGATCACATCGCGGATCTTGTCGGTCGGGATGTGCATGACCTCGATGCGCGGTGCGAACTCGCCGAGTTCGGCACGCGCGCCGGACAGCGCGTGGGCCATTTCGCCGAGAATGTGCTGACGGCCCTCCTTGGCCTGGTCAAGCGCGATCTTCATGATCTCCTCGGTGATGCCCTCGATCTTGATGTCCATCTGCAGCGAGGTGATGCCGTAGGCGGTGCCGGCAACCTTGAAGTCCATGTCGCCGAGGTGGTCCTCGTCGCCAAGAATGTCGGAGAGCACGGCGAAGCGCTCGCCTTCCTTGATCAGGCCCATCGCAATGCCGGCGACCGGCTTGGCAAGCGGCACGCCCGCGTCCATCAGAGCCAGCGAGGTGCCGCAGACGGTAGCCATCGAGGACGACCCGTTGGACTCGGTGATCTCCGAAACGACGCGCAACGTATAGGGGAACTGGTCGGCGGTCGGCAGCATCGGCCGGATGGCGCGCCAGGCGAGCTTGCCGTGACCGATTTCGCGGCGGCCCGGCGAACCCATGCGGCCGGTTTCACCGACCGAATAGGGAGGGAAGTTGTAGTGCAGGAGGAACTTCTCCTTGTACATGCCGGTCAGCGAATCGACATACTGTTCGTCCTCGCCGGTGCCGAGCGTGGCGACGACCAGCGCCTGGGTCTCGCCACGGGTGAACAGCGCCGAGCCGTGCGTGCGCGGCAGGACGCCGACTTCCGAGACGATCTTGCGGACCGTCTTCAGGTCGCGGCCGTCGATGCGCGAGCCGGTGTCGAGGATGTTCCAGCGTACGACCTTGGCCTGGAGTTCCTTGAATACGGTGCCGATCTGTTCGGACGTGTACTTGGCCTCTTCGCCTTCTGCCGGCGCGAACGCGGCCTTGACCTTCGCCTTGACGGCGTCGACGGCGGCATAGCGCTTCTGCTTGTCGGTGATCTTGTAGGCGTCGCGAAGCTCGCCTTCGACGATCTTGAGCATCTCGGCTTCAAGTGTGGAATAGTCCGGGGCGGTGAAGTCGCGCGGGTCCTTGGCCGCGACTTCAGCCAGCTTAATGATCGCGTCGATCACCGGCTGGAAGCCCCTGTGGCCGAACATGACGGCGCCCAGCATAAGGTCCTCGCCGAGTTCCTTGGCTTCGGACTCGACCATCAGCACGGCGTCGGCGGTGCCGGCGACGACCAGGTCGAGCTTCGATTCCTGCATCTCGTCGACGTGGGGGTTGAGCACATATTCGCCGTTGATGTAGCCGACGCGGGCGGCGCCGACCGGACCCATGAACGGCACGCCGGACAAGGTCAGGGCGGCGGAGGTGGCGACGATCGACAGGATGTCCGGATCATTTTCGAGATCGTGCTGGACGACAGTGACGACGATCTGGGTGTCGTTCTTGTAGCCTTCGGCGAAGAGCGGGCGGATCGGGCGGTCGATCAGGCGGGAAACCAGCGTTTCTTTCTCGCTCGGACGGCCTTCCCGCTTGAAATAGCCACCCGGGATCTTGCCTGCGGCGTAAGTCTTTTCCTGGTAGTTGACCGTCAGCGGGAAGAAATCGAGGCCGGGTTTCGGCTCGTTCATCGAGACGACGGTGGCGAGAACCTTGGTTTCGCCGTAGGTGGCCAGCACCGCGCCATCAGCCTGACGCGCGATCTTGCCGGTTTCGAGAATGAGCGGGCGGCCGCCCCATTCGATTTCCACTTTGTGGTAATTGAACATGTCTTGTCCTTCGTATGCGGAAAGGGCCGCGCCGTTTCAGCGTGCGCGGATGCCCCTTTCCCTTGGCTTCCTTTCTCGGGCAGCCACGGGCAAGACAACGGGAAGCTCGGCTGTTCGGCGCGGTGCCGCACGAGCGTCCTGCAATCCTGCCCCATGACCGTCCATGGGCGGTTTCGAATGGCCCTCTGCTGTTTCGAAACCGGGTTGGCCAATCGATCCGACTGGCCTTGCGCGTGAACCCGAAAACCAGGTTTTCGGAAAGTATCCTGCGCAAATCTAAAACTTCAGAGCGTCCTTTGCGTAGCCAAACCGGTGCGCGGCGCTCTGCTTTCTTCATTGGAGCCTTGGATGATCCGATGCTCCAATGCGCGACCGGCGGGCTCTCGAAAGAACCCGCCGGTCAATTCGTCAACGGCGCAGACCGAGCTTCTCGATCAGCGTCTGATAGCGCGCGTCGTCCTTGCGCTTGAGATAATCAAGCAGGCTGCGGCGCTGGGAAACGAGAGCGAGCAGACCACGGCGGGAATGGTTATCCTTCTTGTGGTCCTTGAAATGATCGGTCAGGTTCTTGATGCGCTCGGAAAGGATGGCCACCTGGACTTCCGGAGACCCGGTATCGCCCTTGGCGGTTGCGAATTCGCCCATCAATTCCTTCTTGCGTTCGGCAGTAATCGACATCGTGTTTTTCCTTGTCTGTTTGAGGAAACGGGACGCCCTCAGCCGGGATGTCGTCCAGCAGGGGCCGGTGCAAGCAACGCGTCAAAGCGCGAAGCTGCGGCGCATATAGTGCAATTCCGACAAAAAGGCCAGCCTAATTCACAAGCCGGCTTTTCGCTGCATAAACGGGCACTTCCGCCTAGTCAGAGCCATTTCTTCCATTTGAAGTACGCAAAGAGCCCGACCGCAACAAGCGCCATGAAGGCGAGCGACAGGGGATAGCCGTAATAGGCCTTCAGCTCCGGCATATTCCAGGGCGAGGTGTCGGGGTCGAAATTCATGCCCCATACGCCGACGAGAAAGGTAAGCGGCATGAAGATCACCGAGACGATCGTCAGGTAGCTGATGACGTCGTTGGTGCGCGCCTGGCTGAGCGACAAGTGCATCTCGATCAGGCCGGTCAGCATGTCGCGCTGGGTTTCGACCAGTTCGATCAATCGCAGCGAATGATCGAGCGTGTCGTTCAGGAATATCTTGGTTTCGGCCTTCACATAGGGCACGTCGTTGCGGATCATGGTCGCCAGCGCATCGCGCATCGGCCAAAGCACGCCCTTCAGCACATTGGCATCGCGCCGCAATTCGTGAAGCTGCCGCATCTGGTGCTTGTGCGCCTGGTGCAGCATCTGGTCCTCGATGCTGTCGACCAATTCGCCAGCAGCCTCGATCGGCGGGAAATAGCTGTCGACGATGGCGTCGATCAAAGCATAAGCGAGATAGTCGGCGCCGCGCGAGCGCAAGCGGTTGGGCACCGAGCTTGCGATCCGCTTGCGCACGGGATCGAATGGGTCGCCTTCGCGCTCCTGGAAGGTGACGACGAAGGTCTTGCCGAAGAAGACGGCGATCTGTTCGTAACGGTGCGCGGTGACGTCGTCGATCATCCTGACGACGACAAAGGCGTGGTCCTCGAAGAAATCCACCTTCGGCCGCTGACCGGTGTTGACGACGTCTTCCAGCGCCAGCGGATGCAGGTTGAAAATCCGGCCGATCTCCTCGATCAGCTGGATATTGGCGAGGCCTGTGCAGTCGAGCCAGATGACCGGCCAATTGTGGCAATGGGTGTTGACGTCGTCGATGCTGGCATTGTCGATCGTCTTGAACTTCTCGGGCGAGATCAACGTCAGCCTGAGCTCGGAGCGGCGCGCCGCCGGGTCGGCGATCAGCGTGCCCGGCGAAGCCCCAACCGGCGGCCTCCGTGTTTTGAGCGCCGCTCGTTTGTTGACCGTGTCAGCCTTTGCCATGTGCCCCCTCGAGTGCAGCGTCGAACGGCACTACAGCGCAGCGCATCCTTTCGGACGGCAAACGGCACCGTAGCGCCGTTGATTTAACGCATGATCGTTTCCCAAAATAGAATCCGGTTTGGAGATCATGCGCCGGGCGACAGCTGTTACCCGATAAAGACCCGCTTTGGCTTGAACATGCCTTGCTCGATAGCGCCGATGGCGACCAACTTGCCGCGCGCGGTGGCGCAAGCCTCCTCCGCTTCTACCGGCGCGTCACGGCCGCGAATGATGACCGGATTGCCGAGGCGGATTTTGGTTGCCGCATCATCGCTGATCGCGACCTGCGGCAGGCATTCGAGCGCGGCGGCGGTGTCGACCAGAAGTGCATCGATGGCACCGAAGTCGATCGGGGCGTCCGCTGCTTGCGGCTCGCCCTGCTCGCCGAAGCGGGCGGCTTCCAACTCGGCCAGGGTAACGAAATCTTCCTGCGTGAACGGCTCGACCTCGACCCGCCGCAGCTCGGCGATGTGGCCGAAACAGCCGAGCTCGCGGCCCATGTCGCGCGCCAGCGAGCGGACATAGGTGCCCTTGCCGCATTCGACCTCGAAGATGGTGCGATCGACCATATGCTCGACCAGGTCGAGCCGGCCGATCTCGACCTCGCGTGCCGGAATGTCGACCGTCTCGCCATCGCGGGCAAGGTCATAAGCGCGCTCGCCAGCGATCTTGATCGCCGAAAATTGCGGCGGCGTCTGCATGATGACGCCGGTATATTTCGAAAGCAGCGCCAGCACGTCGGCTTCCGCCGGACGGCGGTCCGAGCTTTTGGTCGCCGGGCCTTCGAGGTCGTCGGTCGAACGCTCCTCGCCCCAGGCAACCGTGAAGCGGTAGACCTTGGCGCCGTCCTGGACGTAAGGCACCGTCTTGGTCGCTTCACCAAGTGCGATCGGCAGCATGCCGGACGCGAGCGGGTCGAGCGTGCCGGCATGGCCGGCCTTCTCCGCCTGGAACAGCCACTTGATCTTGGAGACGGCTTCGGTCGAGCCCATGCCGACCGGCTTGTCCAGTATCAGCCAGCCCGAGATCGGCCGGCCCTTCTTCTTGCCGCGGCGCGCCACTATTCGCTGTCCTTCCGGTCGTCTTTGTCTTTGTCGTCGGCGCTGAGATCGCGCGCCACTTCGGGCGAGTGCAGCAATTCGTTGATCTTCTGGAAATTGTCGTAGCTGGTGTCGAGCCGGAAGCGGAATTCCGGCATGTACTTCATCTGCCGCAGCGCGCCGGAGACGCGGCCGCGGACGAACTTCGCATGCTTGTTGAGCGCTTCGACCACCGCACCGGCATCCTTGGCGCCAAGCGGCGAGACGAAGGCGGTGGCGATCTTCAGATCGGGCGACATGCGCACTTCGGAGACCGAGACCACGGCATTCTCGATCAGCGGATCGAGGATCTCGCCGCGCTGCAAGGTCTCGGACAGCGCATGGCGCACCTGCTCGCCGACGCGCAGCATGCGCTGGGATGGGCCAGCCGATGGTGGTCTTGGCATGAAAATCTCTTCTCTCAGTGCGGGTTCGAACCGCCTCAAACGGTTGACTTAGCGCCGTTGATCCGGCTTGGCTACCCCAAGGAACCTGCACCTCAGCTAATGTAAGGTGCGCGGCACTGAATGCTCTGTCTCCGGGCCGGCCTGTAATGAGACCATGAACGAAACGATCCTGTCGTATTCGGCTTTCAAATCGCTCTCGGACCCAAATGCACTCATCGGAATAAACCAGCCACCCTCTTGCGTCACAAAACCGATGCCGAATTCGGTCAGAGTAACTCGGCTTACGGATTTCCATCCGATGTGGATCTCTGTATCTGCGGCACGCTTTGAGATGCCGGCGACATCCACTCGGATCATGGTGGGTTCAGGCTCGAAATGAGCAACCTCGACTCGCCTCGCCAGAATGGGGCCGAGATTGATCATGATACCCGTGACAATGGTCATCATGCCCACAACTCCCGCGACTCCGGCCAAAGCACCGGAGCCGTCGAGATAGTTTGTGACAAGCACAAGCGGAATGCCAACGAGAAAGCAGTAAAACAACCGTCTCAGGGCGCCGAGACGACTTTCGCTCCGCGCCCTTGAGTAGACCCCTGAAAAATCGGCAGGAGACAGAACAAAGCGGTACTCAAGGCTTCGTTCTTGCTCCATATGCCGACACTACAGCGTCCTGGTCACCATCTCGACGCGGAAGCACTCGATGACGTCACCGACGCGCATGTCCTCGTAGTTTTGGAAGGCCATGCCGCATTCCTGGCCGGCCGGAACTTCCGAAACTTCGTCCTTGAAGCGCTTCAGGGTCTTCAGCGTGCCTTCGTGGATGACGACATTGTCGCGGATCAGGCGCACGCCCGCACCACGCTCGACCTTGCCTTCGGTGACACGGCAGCCGGCGATCTTGCCGACCTTGGTGATGTCGAAGATCTCGAGGATCTCGGCATTGCCGATGAAGGTCTCGCGACGCTCCGGCGAGAGCAGGCCGGAAAGAGCCGCTTTCACATCATCGACCAGATTGTAGATGATCGAATAGTAGCGGATCTCGATGCCTGCCGCAGCCGCGGCCGCGCGGGCCTGCGCATTGGCGCGAACGTTGAAGCCGATGATCGCAGCCCCCGAGGTTTCCGCCAGCGACACGTCGCTTTCGGTAATGCCGCCAGCCCCGGCATGGACGATGCGGGCGCGCACCTCGTCGGTGCCGAGATTGTCGAGCGCCGCGTTGATCGCCTCGATCGAACCCTGCACGTCGCCCTTGATGACCAGCGGGAATTCCTTCAATCCGCTGGTCTGCAATTGCGACATCATCTGTTCAAGCGAGCCGCGCTGGCCGGCATGCCTGGCCACCGCCTTCTCGCGCGCCAGACGCTGGCGATATTCGGTGATCTCGCGGGCTCGGGCCTCGTTGTTGACAACGGCGAAGCGGTCGCCGGCCAGCGGCGTACCTTGCAGACCGAGGACTTCCACCGGCATTGCCGGCGGCGCTTCCTTGACTTGCTCGCCGCGATCGTTGACGAGCGCGCGTACCCGGCCCCATTCGTTGCCGGCGACGAGGATGTCGCCCGGCATCAACGTGCCGGTCTGCACCAGCACCGTAGCGACCGGGCCGCGGCCCTTGTCGAGCTGGGCTTCGATGACCACGCCTTCGGCGGTGCGGTCCGGATTGGCCTTCAGGTCGAGGATTTCGGCCTGCAGCAGGATCGCTTCGAGCAACTTGTCGAGATTGATGCCCTTGGTCGCCGACACCTCGACATCCAACACCTCGCCGCCCATCGATTCGACGAACACCTCGTGGCGCAGCAGTTCCGAGCGCACCTTCTGCGGATCGGCGTCATGCTTGTCGATCTTGTTGATCGCCACGATTATCGGAACGCCGGCCGCCTTGGCGTGATTGATCGATTCGATCGTCTGCGGCATGACGCTGTCGTCGGCTGCCACCACGAGGATGGCGATATCGGTCGCCTGGGCGCCGCGGGCACGCATCGCCGTGAAGGCGGCGTGGCCGGGCGTGTCTATGAACGTGATCTTGTGACCGTTCTTCTCGACCTGATAAGCGCCGATATGCTGGGTAATGCCGCCGGCTTCGCCGGACACGACGTTGGCATTGCGGATGGCATCGAGCAACGAGGTCTTGCCGTGATCGACATGGCCCATGATCGTTACCACCGGCGGACGCGGCTGCAGGTCCTCCGGACGATCGGCGATGTTGAACAAGCCCTCTTCGATGTCGGACTCGGCGACGCGGCGGACCGTGTGGCCAAATTCGGTGGCGACCAGTTCGGCCGTGTCGGCGTCGATGACGTCTCCAGGCTTCAGGATCTGGCCCTGCTTCATGAAGAACTTGACCACGTCGACAGCGCGCTCGGACATGCGCTGCGCCAGCTCCTGGATGGTGATGGTTTCGGGCAGGATCACTTCACGCATGACTTTCTCGCGTGGCTCGTTATGCAACGCGCGCTTGAATTTCTCCTGACGACGGCGCATCGACGAGAGCGAGCGGGCGCGCGCATCCTCGTCGGAAAGAGCCGAATTCAGCGTCAGCTTTCCGCGGCGGCGGTCTTCCTCGCCCTTGGTCGGCTTGGCAGGACGTGCCACTTCGGGGGTGACGAGACGGCGCACCGGTGCACCGGCACCGGTCCGCTTCGGCTTGACCTCTTCCTCGTCATCGACTGTCGCCAGTTCGGCGGCGAGCGGCGCACGGCGGCGCGCCTCTTCCTCGGCACGGCGGCGGGATTCGGCCTCGGCTTGCAGCCGTGCCTCTTCCTCGGCCTGACGGCGAGCCGATTCCTCGCGCTCGCGGC
Source organism: Mesorhizobium sp. M0904 (assembly GCF_040319475.1). NCBI lineage: Bacteria > Pseudomonadati > Pseudomonadota > Alphaproteobacteria > Hyphomicrobiales > Phyllobacteriaceae > Mesorhizobium > Mesorhizobium sp. M0904. The sequence continues at coordinate 131,285 of NZ_JAMYOC010000004.1, forward strand.
GGCGGCGCTCTTCGTCCTCGCTGCGGCGCTTGGCCTCCTCGATGGCGCGCTGGCGATCCTCGACATCGCGGACCTTCGAGCCCTCGAGAGCCCGGCGGCGTGCTTCCATTTCCTGGCGCGACAACTCGTTCAGCACCATGCCGCCGCGTTCGAGCGGCGGCGCCTTGGGAGCTTCCTGCACGGCAGGCACTGCCGCAACCGGCTTCGGCGTGAAAACGGACACAGGCGCTGCCGCCGGCTCCGGCTTGTCGCCAGGCAGCGAGAACTTGCGCTTCTTGGTCTCGACGACCACCGACTTGGTGCGGCCATGCGAGAAGTTCTGGCGCACCGTGCCCTGTTCCATACCGGGGCGCTTCAGCGTCAAGGTCTTCTTCGGCGTAACACTCAGCGTCTTGTCGTCGCCCGATTTCGTATCGCTCATTCCATATCCTCTGCGGCATCATCCTCGTCAGCAACGGCCGCAAGCATTGCCAGATCGTCCGGGGAACCGCCCCGATATCGGTCGAGCGCAACCATGCGCTTCTGGACCGCCCTGCCCGCGTCTCCCGCGAGAACGGCAGCATGTATCACATTTGTACCCCCCAATGCCAAGCTCAACTCGGCCTCGGAGAAAAGTTTGTAAGCGCGGATCGCAGGCCCGCCGAGGTGGACGGTTGCCCGTCGCGCCTGGCTTATCTTGCGGACGCCATCGTCGGAAGCCTCGGTCGCGTGGAGCACGAAAAGTGCAAGTCCGCCGCGCACGGCACTCTCGACCTTGGTCGCTCCGAGCGCTATGGCGCCCGCCTTGCGGGCCAGGCCAAGCATGCCCAGAGCGGACCTGGAAAGCAGCGCGTCGACCATACCGCCAAGATCGGCTGGCACGCTCACCTGCGCCTTAAAAGCACGGGCAAACAGGTTTTTCGCCGCTGCCTTGTCTATATGTAGGCGGTCGGCCGTCACCCAGCAACCGCGGCCGGGCAGGTTTCTCTTGATGTCCGGAACGACGGCCGAATCCGGGCCGACGACGAAACGGATCAGTTCATCCGGTTCGGCTTGCCTGCGGGTGACGATGCAGGTGCGATCGTTCATCTCGTCCAAGGGCGGGTTCGGTGCGATGCGGTTTCACCTCACGCACCGACGGTTTCGTCAGCCGGCGCGCCCTCGGCGGCAAGCTCGTCTTCGGTGATCCAGCCAGCCTTCAGGCGAGCCGCCAGGACCATCTGCTCGGCATCGGCGCGTGATACGCCATGGTTGGCGAGCACACCCGGGAATACCTTCGTCTCGCCGTCCTTGCGTTCTTTCCAACCGGTCAGGTCGTCGGCGGCGTAGCCGGCGAAATCCTCGATCGTCTTCACGCCGTCCTCGCCGAGCGTCACCATCATAGCGGTGGTGATGCCGGGAATCTCGCGCAATTCATCCTTGACGCCGAGGGCCTTGCGCTTCTCGTCGTGCTCGGCTTCGATCTTCTCCAGATATTCGCGGGCGCGGGTCTGGATTTCCGAAGCAGTGTCCTCGTCGAAGCCGTCGATCGACGCGATTTCGCCGGAATCGACATACGCGACTTCCTCGACGCTGGTGAAGCCTTCGGAAGCGAGCACCTGGCCGACCATCTCGTCGACGTCGAGGGCTTCCATGAACAGCGACGATCGTTCGACGAATTCCTTCTGGCGGCGTTCGCTTTCTTCCTGCTCGGTCAGGATGTCGATATCCCAGCCGGTGAGCTGCGAGGCAAGACGGACGTTCTGGCCGCGACGGCCAATGGCCAGCGACAGCTGATCATCGGGAACGACGACCTCGATGCGCTCGGCATCCTCGTCGAGCACGACCTTGGCGACTTCCGCCGGCTGCAACGCATTGACAATGAAGGACGCCGCCGAAGGCGACCACGGAATGATGTCGATCTTCTCGCCCTGCAATTCACCGACGACCGCCTGGACGCGGCTGCCGCGCATACCGACGCAGGCACCGACCGGATCGATGGAGCTGTCGCGCGAGATGACAGCGATCTTGGCGCGCGAACCCGGATCGCGGGCGACCGACTTGATCTCGATGATGCCGTCGTAGATTTCCGGCACCTCCATGGTGAACAGCTTCGCCATGAACTGCGGATGGGTGCGCGACAGGAAGATCTGCGGGCCGCGCTGTTCGCGGCGCACGTCATAGACATAGGCGCGGACGCGATCGCCATACTTGTAGTTTTCGCGCGGAATCAGCTCGTCGCGGCGGATGATCGCCTCGCCGCGGCCGAGATCGACGATGACGTTGCCGTATTCGACGCGCTTGACGGTGCCGTTGACGATCTCGCCGATACGGTCCTTGTATTCGTCATATTGCCGGTCGCGCTCGGCCTCGCGCACCTTCTGCACGATGACCTGCTTGGCCGACTGGGCGGCGATACGGCCGAAATCCATCGGCGGCAGCTGTTCGGCGATGAAATCGCCGAGCTGGGCGTCCGGATTTCGCTCGCGCGCCGAGGAAATGGCAATCTGGGTCGCGTAGTCGTCGACCTTCTCGACCACTTCCATCAGCCGCTGCAGCTTCATCTCGCCGGTATTCGGATTGATATCCGCCCGGATATTGGTTTCCTGGCCGTAGCGCGAGCGCGCGGCCTTCTGGATCGCATCGGCCATGGCGGCGATGACGATCGACTTGTCGATCGACTTTTCACGCGCGACCGCATCGGCGATCTGCAGCAGTTCAAGCCTGTTGGCGCTTACAACCATCTTGTTTCTCCCGAGCTTGTCGCCGACCTTACCGCCGGCAGCCCAATCACATTTCCTGTTCGGTTTCGTCTTCCGCACCCGCTGGTGCGTCTTCGGGTTCGCCGCGGCGTTTCCTGGCTTCCTTGCGCGCCCGGTTGTCCTTCGACAGTGCATCGCGGATAAGATCGTCGGTCAGAACCAGCCGCGCTTCGGCAATCGCATCGTAGGGAACACGCACCGTCGGCTCCTCGCCGTAAGCGGCCTTGTCGCGCTCGATCACCACACCGTCCGCGTCGCTTTCGGCGATCTTGCCCTTGAAGCGCTTGCGGTCGGCGACGAGGACAGACGTCTCCATCTTCACCAGATGGCCGGCCCAGGCTGCAAAGTCCGATTTGCGGACCAGCGGCCGGTCGATGCCCGGCGACGACACTTCGAGATGATAAGCCTTCTCGATCGGATCATCGACATCGAGCGCCGGCGACACCGCCCGGCTGACCTCTTCACAATCCTCGACCGTCATGGTGCCGTCCTCGCGCTCGGCCATGATCTGCAGCGTCAGCCCGTTCTGGCCCGACAGGTGCACACGTACCAAGCGGAAGCCAATGGCGCGCAGTACCGGCTGAACGATCAGCGCGATGCGCGCATCGATGCCGCTTTCGCGGATGATGCGGTCGTCGCCTTCGCTCGCCGTCACTGTCATTCGGTCCTGTCGCTCGATCCCTGTTGGTCGGCAGGTAATAAAAAAGAGCGGGACCGGGTGGACCCACTCTTCGTCATACCGACCAAGAATTTGAAGCTGATATAGACGATCATGGTCCTCGTTTCAAGCCCGTCCTGCATGACGGCAAGGCACCGAGTCCGCAGCGCTGCGCCAAATGCATGGCGCCCATGCAGTTATCCCCCTTTGAGCACCGGCCACGCACGACTATCTATGTTGCATTGCACAATTGGAGCGCTCACTGCGCTCGAAAGGGTACGATCATGAACAATCGTGGATTTTTTTCAGCCATAGGCGATGTCTTTAGCGTGTTCGGCAGCGCCGTAGCAGCGTCGCGGGCTGTGGAAAACGGTCGCAAGCCGCGTGCGCATGATCTGCGCAATCTCGGCATGGAGCCGGCAGCCTTCGACAAGATCCGTCGCTTCTGAGCCAAGTGAGCGCCGAGAGCCTTCGGCCGCTCGCCTTTACTCAGCTCTAATTTCCCGCTTATTTCCGCACGAAGGTCAGATAGGCGGGCCGTCGGCCTTCGCGAATGGCCTTGGCCTCATAGCGCGTCCCCGGCCAGCCATCATAGGGCCGATGCCAGTCGGCTGCTTCGTTTGCCTGCCACGTGAAGGCGCCGTGGGCCCGGCAATGCAGCAGCGTCCAGTTCACATAGCTGTCGATGTCGGACGCAAAGTGGAACTTTCCGCCGTGCTTCAGGACGCGCGCGAAGCGGTCGAGATTGACCGGGCTGACGAAGCGCCGCTTCCAGTGCTTCTTCTTCGGCCACGGATCCGGATAGAGGAGGTCAATGCCGTCAAGCGAAGCCTGCGGCAGCCAGTCCAGCAGGCGCGTGGCGTCGTCATCATAGACGCGCAGATTGGCAAGCGGCCGCTCCCGGACCGCCATCATCATCTTGGCCATGCCGTTGACGAAAGGTTCGACGCCGATAAAGCTGGTCGCCTGGCTGGCCGTAGCACGGTGCAGAAGATGTTCGCCGCCGCCAAAACCGATTTCGAGCTGGACAGCGGAAACTCCGGCTTCGAAAAGGCTGCGCAGATCGGCCGGTGGTCCAACCGTCAGATCGAGCTTGTAGGCGGCAAAGCCGCTCTCCAGCGCCGCTGCCTGCTGTGGTCGAATGGTCTTGCCGCGCCGGCGACCGAAAAAGGCCTCGGTCGCACGGCTTGGCCGGTCCTTCGGGTCCATAGGCGCCGCGGTTAGGCGGCGACTGCTTCGGCGACCGGTTCGGCGAGAGCGTCCTTGAGCGCCTTGGCGAGATCGGTCTTCTCCCAGGAGAAGGATCCGTCGCGGCCGGCCTTGCGGCCAAAATGGCCGTAGGACGACGTCTTGGCATAGATGGGCTTGTTGAGATCGAGGTGGCGGCGGATGCCGGACGGCGACAGGTCCATCACGGTGCGCAGTGCACGCTCGAGCTTTGCCTCGTCGACCTTGCCGGTGCCGTGGAGGTCGACGTAGATCGACAGCGGCTGGGCGACACCGATCGCATAGGAAAGCTGGATAGTGCAGCGATCGGCGAGCTTCGCGGCAACCACGTTCTTGGCGAGATAGCGCGCCGCATAGGCGGCCGAGCGGTCGACCTTGGTGGTGTCCTTGCCGGAGAAAGCGCCGCCGCCATGGGGCGCAGCCCCACCGTAGGTGTCGACGATGATCTTGCGGCCGGTCAGGCCGGCGTCGCCGTCGGGCCCGCCGATGACGAACTTGCCGGTCGGGTTGATGTACCAGTTGCAATTGTCGGCGATCTTCAGGTCGCCCAGTGCTTCGCGAATATAGGGCTCGACGACGTTGCGCACCTTCTTCGAATCCCATGTCTCATCGAGATGCTGGGTCGACAGCACGATCTGCGTCACTTCCGCCGCTTTGCCGTCGACATAGCGGACGGTGACCTGGCTCTTGGCATCTGGCCCGAGCCTGCCTGCATCACCGCTGCCTTCATGGCGCGCAGCGGCCAGCAGTTCGAGGATCTTGTGGCTGTAATAGATCGGCGCAGGCATCAGGTCCGGGGTTTCGCGGCAGGCATAGCCAAACATGATGCCCTGGTCGCCGGCTCCCTCCTCACCTTGCCGGTCGGAGGCGTTGTCCACGCCTTGGCCGATATCCGGCGACTGGCCGTGCAGCAGGACCTCGATCTTGGCCGTCTTCCAGTGGAAGCCGGCCTGCTCGTAGCCGATTTCGCGGATTGCCTTGCGGGCGACCGACTTGAACTTGGCCGGGTTGACAATCGGATGGCCGGCCGCATCCTTCAGGACATTGCCCTCCTTGTCCTTCTTGAGCAGCGTCTCGGGGACGCGCACCTCGCCGGCGATGACAACGCGATTGGTTGTCGCAAGCGTCTCGCAGGCAACGCGGACCTTCCACGGGTCCATGCCGGTCTTTCTGGCTTCGCGATAGACGAGATCGACAATCTCGTCGGAGATGCGGTCGCAGACCTTGTCGGGATGGCCCTCGGCAACGGATTCCGAGGTGAAGAAGTAATTGTGCCGCGTCACGGGTGTCCCCTCTTGAAAAAATATCGGCAGGCCGCCGATTTTGGCGCGCCAGTTGTTAACGGTGCCGGGCGCCGGTCGTCAAGCCATGCAGCCGTTCTGGCATGAATTTTGACGTTATTTATCTTTGCATCCCGAGACGGCGGCAGGGCGCACTGCGATCAGCCCTTGCGCCAACAGACTGAGGGAAAACGGCTTCGAGGAAGCGTGTCGAGCAAAATCGATCCGCGCTTTGGCGCATCTGCGGAATGCACATCCCTCGATGCGGGCAAGCGCGAGAAATTGCCTGCCCAGCCACGACGAACTCTACCTCTTTGAACTCTTCGCGAGCCAGTCAATCGACCTCGTCGGTGGAGAGCGACTTCACAAGCTCAATGATCTTACGGCGCACTTTCACGTCGGCGATCTTGACGAAGGCGCGATTCAGCTGGAGCCCTTCCGGGCTGCCGCAGAATTCGACGGCGGAGGTCATCGACGCATCCTCGGCAAATCCACGGTTGCCCACGGGCTCCTGACCGGGCGCATCCTCGAAAAAGAAGGCGACGGGCACGCCGAGTATGGAGGCGATTGCCTGCAAACGGCTGGCGCCAACGCGATTGGTGCCCTTTTCGTACTTTTGGATCTGCTGGAACGTTATGCCGAGGTTTTCGCCCAGTTTTTCCTGGCTCATTCCCAGCATATTGCGGCGAAGCCGGATGCGGCTTCCGACGTGGATGTCGATCGGATTCGGCTTTTTCTTGTTTTCTTCTGTCATTTTGTCCTCGCCGAATTTTTCCGGCTTTTTCTACTTTGCTGCCCAAACGACGCCGCGGCCCGTGCCCCAACAGAACGACCTTATCGACTTCGAAAATTTTCAGGCGCTTACAGTATGAGTTTCTAATGTGTCGGCTGTCAATTCGCCCGTAGCCTTTGCCTTACGTTCAAAATGCATGCCGCTACGGCGAGCAAAAACATGATCAGCATTCCGTTAATGCGTCGTTGGCTGGAGGAAACGATGGCTTGGTTGGAGATCGGCACACGCACATCGATGGCGCCGCGTGCATCGATTGCCAGCGCGTCGACGATGCGACCGTGCGGGTCGACAACGGCCGAAATGCCGTTATTAGCCGCGCGCAACAGGGGCACCCCATTCTCCACCGCCCGGATCTGCGCCTGCCTGAAGTGCTGGTACGGCCCCGGCGTGTCGCCGAACCAAGCGTCATTGGTGACGTTCACAATAAGCGCGGCTGTCGTAGCGTCAACCGCGACGAGATCGGGAAAGATGACCTCATAGCAAATAAACGGCAGCGCCCGCATACCGCCGGGCAGCGCGATCGGGTGCCGCTCATTGCCGGCCGCGAAGGTCATCGGACCGGCAACAAGCTGCTCAAGCCCGAGGCGGCCGAGCAGATCGGCGAAAGGCAGATATTCGCCGAAGGGGACCAGGTGGACCTTGTCCACGGCATCGACGATTTCGCCCCTTTCGTCGATCGCCACGACCGAGTTGTAGTAACGGCTGCGAGCCGCCGAGCCGCCTTCCTCGCGAACGACGCCGGCAAGCAGCATCTGGCCATCGCCAAGCATCTCTCCGATGGCAGGCAAGGCATCCGGACGTTCGGTGAACAGAAACGGCACGGAGGTCTCCGGCCACAGGATCAATTGCGGCCTGTCATGGCCGGGTTCCGGTGCCCTGGCCGAAAGCCCCATCATGGTGGCGAAGATGCGGTCACGCACCGAGGCATCCCATTTTTCCGTGAGATCGACGGCAGGTTGCACGATACGGACGTCGAGGCTATGGGCCGCCGGTTTTTCGGGGGCGGCGAGCCGGATATAGCCGAAGCCGGCATGGGCGGCGACGAGAACGACAAGCAACGCCGCGCCGAGGCGAAGATGCTGGCGCGCCGCAAGCAGCGCCGGCAGCGCGAAGACGAAGACCGCCAGCGCGTTCATGCCGACCATGCCGGTCACCGAGACGCTCTGCATCAGCAAAGGCACCGGCATCGCCGCATAGCCGACGGCATTCCACGGAAAGCCGGTGAACAGGAAGCCGCGCAGCCATTCCGCCAGCGCAAAGCCGAAGGCGAGCGCGGCGATGCGGCCGATGTCGTTGCTCCACAACAGCCGGGCAACCACGGCAGCGAAACCGTAAAAGAAGGCCAGCGCGAGGGGGATGCCGACCACCGCGAACGGCAAGGCCCAGGCAAAGCTGTCGGCCTCGACCAGAAGCGCCGAGCCGACCCACCAGAGACCGGCAAGAAAGTAGCCGAAACCGAACCACCAGCCGACGGCGAAAGCCGGCCGCAAGCGCCGCAGAAAACCGTCCGAGGCTTCGCCGGTCGCGCCATCGAGAAGCCACACCAGCAGTGGGAACGAAACGAAGCAGACGGCGAAGAAATCGTAAGGCGCCTGGGCAAGAACCGCCAGCGCCCCGGCAAGAAACGCCACCAGCGCGCGCCGCCAGCCCCAAAGCAGAATTATCCGGCCGGCCTGGCGCTCCATCAATGCTTCCGAGTCGTGCGAATCAGGACGCAAGATTTATCAGGCCGCGGGCTTGCCTCCAAACAAACCCTAAGCCTGCTCGGTGCGCACGGCGCGGCGCCGCCGCTCGCCCTTCAAGGTCTCGACGATGCGCACGCGCTTGACGCGGCGCGGATCGGCGTCGAGCACATGGAACTCGAAGCCGGGTATGGCCTGCACCACTTCGCCGCGCGCCGGCACCCGGCCAAGCGTGTTGAAGATCATGCCGCCGATCGTGTCGACATATTCGCCGTGCTCGCCGGCGGCGAAATCCTCGCCGATCATCTTGGCGACATCGTCGATCTCGGCCTTGCCGTCGACGATGAAGACGCCTTCGCCGGCCTGTGTAATCATCGGCTCGTCCTCGTCGTGCTCGTCCTCGATGTCGCCGACCACCATCTCGACGATATCCTCGAGCGAGACGAGACCGTCGGTGCCGCCATATTCGTCGATGACCAGCGCCATCTGGGTGCGCGTCGTCTGCATCCGTCCCATCAGGTCAGAGGCGAGCATCGACGGCGGCACGAACAGCACCGGTCGGATCAGGTTGAGATCGCCGATGGTGCGCGCCAGATCGACCTGGGCGAGATCGAGAACCGTCGCGACCGGGGTTTTCCTGGTCGTCCTGCCCTTTCTGACGCGGGCGACCTTGGTGATATGCGCCAGCACGTCGCGGATATGAACCATGCCGCGCGGGTCGTCGAGCGTCTCCGAATAAACCGGCATGCGGGAGTGGCCGGACTGTTCGAACAGCCCCAGAAGATCGCCGAGCTTCGTCGTGATCTCGACCGCCTCGATGTCGGCGCGCGGCACCATGACGTCCTCGACCCGCACTTCGCGCAGGCGCAGGATGTTATTGAGCATGGCGCGTTCGCCGGGCGAGAAGGATTCTGCATCGCTCGCCGTTTCGGCAAGCGCACCGGCAATTTCCTCGCGCAGGCTGGTGCCGTTGCGATGCCTGAAAAGCCCGAGCACGCGATCGAACAGGGAAGGACCGGCAGGCGATGCCTCGGTGGCGAAGCTGCCGGTCGTGGTACTCGGACTCGAGCCCTCTTCCGTCGTTTCGGAAGGCTTGATCACACTGCCGGCGTCGGAGCGGGCGGCAGTCTCTGGTTTGTCGTTCATCATCGTCCGGTCAATTGGTCTTTTGTAATTACGTGTAGGGATCGGGAATGGCAAGCCTCGCAAGTGCTGCGCGCTCTGTCGCTTCCATCAGATCCGCTTCGGCATCCGTTTCGTGATCATAGCCCAGCAAATGCAGCAGGCCATGGATGACGAGATGGGAGATATGGTCCTCGACGGGCTTGTCTTCCAGTGCCGCCTCGCGCGCGACAGTCTCGGCGGCCAGCACGATGCCGCCGAGCATCGGCGGCAGAGGCCCGCCCCTGGTAAAGGGAAAAGCCGGAAAAGACAGGACGTTGGTCGGCTTGTCCTTGCCGCGCCAGCCGGCATTGAGCGTACGGATATGGGCATCGTCGGAGAAGACGATGCTGAGCTCGGAACGGCCGTCCGCACCGGTTTCGACAAAGGCGGCCGATACGGCGTGGTCGACCAGCCGCGTCAGCGTCGTCTCGTCGGGCCAGTCGCCCGCCTCTATGGCGATATCGATCTCGACGGGAAGCGGCCCTCCCGCCTTTTGCTCCTCAGCCATGCGGCCGCATAATCATATCAGCTTTCGACACCTAAGCCCCTGGCCAGCTTGCCGTCACGGTCGTAGGCCTTGACGATCTCGGCGACCAGCGGATGTCTGACGACGTCGCCTTCATTGAAGCGGACCGTCACCATGCCGGTAACGCCGTCGAGAATTCTCAGCGCCTCGACCAGGCCGGACTTGGTGTTCGGCGGCAGATCGATCTGGGTCGGATCACCGGTGACGATCATGCGCGAGTTCTCGCCGAGCCGGGTCAGGAACATCTTCATCTGCATCGGCGTGGTGTTCTGCGCCTCGTCGAGGATGACGGCGGCATGCGCCAGCGTACGGCCGCGCATGAACGCCAGCGGCGCGATCTCGATGACCTCGGCGGCAATCGCCCGCTCGACCTTGTCGGCCGGCATCATGTCGTAGAGCGCGTCATAGAGCGGCCGCAGATAGGGATCGACCTTCTCCTTCATGTCGCCCGGCAGAAAGCCAAGCCGTTCGCCGGCCTCGACCGCGGGGCGCGACAGCACAATGCGTTCGACCATGCCGCGTTCGAGCAGCATTGCCGCGTGCGCCACCGCCAGGTAGGTCTTTCCGGTGCCGGCCGGGCCGATGCCGAAGACGAGTTCCGACCGCTCCAGCGCGCGCATATAGGCGTCCTGGTTCAGCGAGCGGGCATAGATGGTCTTCTTGCGTGTCGATATCTGGGCGGCGGACACCTTGCCCTTGCGCTCCAGCGTCGGCAGCGTCAGCTGGTCGTCGGTGGCGATCGCCATGCGCACCGCACCGTCGACATCGGACTGGCCGATATCAGTGCCTTTCTGCAGAATGCCGTAAAGATTGTCCAAGGCGCGGCGTGCCTGCTCGGCGGCCGAGGAAGAGCCCTTGATGGTCAATTGGTTGCCACGCGAGCGGATGTCGACGCCGAGCTTCTGCTCGAGCCTGGCCAGATTCTCGTCGAACTGGCCGTAAAGGGCGCTGGCAAGCTTGTTATTGTCGAAAGTCAGTACGATGTGCGCCATATCCGAGGCCCCGGAGGGTAGATTCTGGGGCAGGTTCTTGACTTCAGCAGCGCTCAACCGTCTCTCCTCATCTGCCGAGGCCTTCAGGCCAATTCGGCGAACAGGCTGTTGTAGCCTGTCTTCGTGATTCGTACCCGGATAATGTCACCGATTTCGCCAGCCTTTTCATCAACAATAACCGGCTGCAGCCACGGCGAGCGGCCAACCTTCTGGCCGGCTTGGCGGCCCGGCTTTTCGATCAGCGTGTCGATGGTCTTGCCGACCAGGCTTGCGCCGAAATGCTGCTGCTGTTTCAGAAGCAGCGCTTGCAATCGCTGCAGGCGCTCGTCCTTGACGGCCTCCGGCACCTGATCGTTCATTTCGGCGCCCGGCGTGCCGGGCCGCGGAGAGTATTTGAACGAGAAGGCCGAGGCATAGTTGACGTCTTCCACCAACTGCATCGTCGCCTCGAAATCCGCTTCCGTCTCACCGGGAAAGCCGACGATAAAATCGCCGGACAGTGCGATGTCGTTCCGCGCGGCACGGATGCGGTCGATCAACGTCAGGTAGTCCTTGGCCATATGCCTGCGGTTCATCGCCTTGAGTATGCGGTCGGAGCCGGATTGCACCGGTAAATGTAGATAGGGCATCAGCGCAGGCAAATCACGATGGGCGGCGATCAATTCATCGTCCATGTCGCGCGGATGGCTGGTCGTGTAGCGCAGCCGCGCCAGACCTGGAATCTCTGCGAGCCTGAACAGCAGCCGGCCAAGGCCCCATTCCTCGCTGTCTTCGCCTCTTCCATGCCAGGCGTTGACGTTCTGGCCGAGCAGCGTCACCTCGCGCACGCCGGCATCCGCCAGGCGCTCGGCCTCGGCGACGATCTGTGCCACCGGCCGCGAGACTTCCGAGCCGCGCGTATAGGGCACGACACAGAAGGTGCAGAATTTGTCGCAGCCTTCCTGAACGGTCAAGAACGCCGTCACGCCGCGCCTGATCAGTTCGGCGCGCTTGGGCTGCGGCAGATGCTCGAACTTGTCCTCGACGGCATAGTCGGTCTCGACGATCTTTTCTCCGCTCCGCGCCTTCGCCAGCACACCGGGCAGCCGGTGGTAGGTCTGCGGGCCGATGACCAGATCGACCAACGGCGAGCGACGGATGATCTCGGCGCCCTCGGCCTGCGCCACGCAGCCGGCGACGCCGACCAGCATTTCGCGCCCGGCCTTGGCACGTTCCGCCTTCAACTCACGGATGCGCCCAAGTTCGGAATAGACCTTTTCCGCCGCCTTCTCGCGGATGTGGCAGGTGTTGAGCAGCACCAGATCGGCCTCGCCAATGGCGTCTGTCGCGGCATAGCCGTCGATGGCCAGAGCATCGGTCATGCGCTGCGAATCGTAGACGTTCATCTGGCAGCCATAGGTCTTGACGAAGACCTTCCTGGTCGCGGCAGGCAGAACGACCAGGTCTTCGGCGGCAGCGCCGATGTCGTCGCGTTCTATCGTGTTCAATTCCATTTCGCGGCTTCTAGCGCCTTTCCCTGACAAAAAACAGACGAATCTGGCCGGTACCGAGCAGACTACCGGCTCGGGCGCGGTTCGGCGAGCGCCGCCTGCACCATCTCGCGCACCTGGCGTTCCATCTGCTTTGCCGTCTCCTTGCGGCTGGACCCCTTGGAGAAAGCAATCGCCTCGCCAAAATGCACCTCGACGTCGAGAGCGCCCTCGGCCATCAGCACCTTGAGGTGCGGCATCAGCTCCTCATCGCCGATCCAGGCGGCAACCGGCCGATGCCGGCGGCCGAGTGGCACGCCATGCAGGCGCGTATAAACGATCGCCACCGGCTGGATGAAGACCTGTTCGGCCGCCCCTTCAGCAATCGCCATCGTAGCGGCGCCGAACAGTGTGCTCTTGAACGGCAGGATCATGTTGCCGTCGCCGGTCGAGCCTTCGGCGAACAGCACCATGGCGTCCCCCTTGGCCATCCGGCGGGCGATCTCGCTCGCCTGGTCGCCCGACGAACGTTTGCGCTCACGTTCAATGAAGACGGTGCGTTGCAGCTTCGACAGCATGCCGATCAGCGGCCAGCCGGCCATGTCGGCTCTGGCGATGAACGTCACGTCGACCATCGATCCCAGCACCATGATGTCGGTCCAGGAGATGTGGTTGGCGGCGACCAGCAATGGGCGTTGGCCGGATAGCGCCCCTTTGACATGGATGCGCAGCCCGAGCGCCCTGATGATCATCCTGTGCCAGATCTTCAGGATGAAGGTCTCGCGCCAGAGCCCGGTCTTCATCGACAAGACCTGCAGCGGCACAAGCACCAATGAGCCGACGACAACCAGCCCCAGCGCCAGGAAAATCCTGATTTTTCCGATCATCCGCACCACCCCGGCGTTTGGCTAGCGAAGATCGCGGCGCATGACAAGGGCGCCGGTCGGGCCGTGCTCCGGCGACTTGTAATAGTTGGCGCGCTTGCCGACCTCGCGGAAGCCCAGCCGCCGGTAGAGCGCGATCGCGGCGACGTTGGTCTCGTCGACCTCAAGGAAAAGCGCCTCGGCGCGCTGTGCGTGCAGTTCACGCAGCACCGCATCCATCAATTGCCAGCCGAGCCCCCGGCGCCGGTGCGAGCGTGCCACTGCGACCGTCAGGATCTCCCCCTCGCCGGCGGCCAGCCGCGCCAGGACGAAGCCCACCGGCGGCTTGGCGCCCTGTCCGGTCTCGCGCGCGGCATAGCCGAACACCGTGTCCTGCTCGAGCAGCGCGGCGAATTCGTCGTCGGTCCACGGCCGCGCGAAATCCTCGCGATGCAGCACCGACATGGCCGCGCTGTCGGCAACCGTCAGCGGCTCGATCGCATAGTCCCTGCGACGCGGCTGGAGGAATGGAATACGCATCAGTTTTTTTGCCTGGATAGAACAAAGCCGGCCTGCGGCTTGGCGTCGGCGCCCCGCAGATAAAGCGGTTTCGGCTTTTCGCCCTCGCCGTGTTTACCGGCACCTTGGGCCGCGGCCAGCCGCGCATAGACAGCGATGTCGGCGGTGGCCGCCGTCTCACCGAGATCGAAGCTGCGTCCGGCCGCCGCGGCAATTTGGGTTGCCGCCGTGCCCGCCAGAACCGGAGAGATGTCGATCGCCATGGCTGCGGCGTGCGAGAGCGTGGTCACAGCCGGACCATAGATCAGAACCGACCTCTCATCGTAAAGTGCCGCATGGATCTCCTCGCGGCCTGCATCGAGCGCTGCGATCACGGCGCGGCGGGGAAATATCGCTGCGGTCTCTGCCGCCAGTGCCTCCAGAGTCGTCACGCCGATCGCCGGGATTTTCAGCGCCAGCGCCAGGCCGCGCGCCGCCGAGACGCCGACACGCAGTCCGGTGAAGGAGCCCGGACCGGTTGAAACGGCAATGGCGCCGAGGCTGGCATAATCGCTTCCGGCCGCCTTCAACGCGCCTTCGATGACACCCATCAGATGCTCGGCATGACCCTTGCCGAGATCGAGCACCGAACGGCCGAGTTCTTTCCCGGCCGCCGCGTCGTAGACGCAGGCGGCGCAGAGATTGGCGGCACAGTCGATGGCAAGCAACTTCATGAAGCGGCCGGTTGAGACAGTTTCGAAAACAGCTTCCCTCTGCCCGCCAGAGCTGATCCCCGCAAGGGAATAATGGATAAATCGTCAGGCGACTTGGCTTCGGCGCGGGTCCAAGAATGTAAGTTCCAACGCACGCAATCGCCACAATAGGTATCGGAACTAGCCGACCTGCTCGATACGCAGCAGGTGATTGTCCCAGACATAGTCCGGCTCGGAACGTATCGAGCCACCGGCCTCGACGATTTCGCCGGCGCCGGTCGTCGCCATGAAGCTTTCCCCATCGGGTGCAACGCCGCAGACCTCGACCAGCGCCTTGCTGGCGACGATGCGGCCGCTGGCCGTGTCGATCACGGCAAGCGAATTCCCCTCAGGCGAAGACACGGCGATGGTGCCGGCGGCAGGGTTGGCCGCGACCGAGCCGATATAATTTCTGAAGGCCGAGAGCACGTCCTGCGGCATGTCGAGCAATTTCAAGTCCATGCCGCGCGGCGCGCGGCCGAGCAGTGGGGGACGATCGGTACCCGGCCCCCTGTATTGACAGCCGAACCAGACGGTGCCGGAGCGGTCGGCATCCATATGGCGGATCGACAGTTGGTGCAGCGCTGGCGGCAATTCGTGCTTTTCGGTGAGATCGCCGGTAAGGCGGTCGACCAGAACATAGGAAGGCTTCATCGTTGCGATGTTGAGCTCGGCGCGGCCATAATCCGGATGCGTCTCGATGCCGCCATTGGCCACAGCAATCGTCCTGCCGTCGGAAAGCAGCAAAAGCTCGTGCGGGCCTGTGCCGTAGGTCGGGAACTCGCCGATGCGCTTGAATTTCGCATGCGCGTCATAGACGCCGACGACGCCGTCGGCATTGTCGAAATCGTTCTCGGTTGCGTAGAGCAGCGTGCCATCGGCCGAAAACACGCCATGGCCGAAGAAATGCCGGCCGGCAACGCTGGCAATGGTGTGCGGTTCATCGCGGCCGGTATGGTCGAAGACGACAGCAAAGGTGCCCGGCTGCCTGGCAAACACCACCGAACGCTTAGACACCGGGTCGAAGGTAACGTCGTGGCCCCGATCGGGCAGATCGATCGTGTGCAACAACTTGCCGGCCTCGGACAGGACGGCCGCGCCATAGCTGCCGTCGCGCTTGACGAAAGCCGTGGCGAAGACCGCGTCGGCGTCGAGTGTATTTGCCCAGGCCGACGGCGCCATCGCCGCCACGAAACCAGCGCCCGCGGCCCTCAGGAAATCGCGCCGATCGATCAGCGGCGTCCTCATGATCAGTCGCCATCCAGTGACGAGAACCCGGCGGTCAGGCCGAATTCGGCGGTCAGCCTGGTGCCGATCAGGGTCGTCAGGCTGGATGTCACCAGTGCGAAGTAGTCTAGCTTCTGGCGCAACGTCGGATCGGCTAGTGCCTTGTCGATCGGACCCCTGATCGCCTTGGCGGCCTCGATCCCGTTGGTGAATTGGATGTGGACCGATTCCGCCATCCAGCGTGCATCAGGCGGCAGCGCATCGCCAAGCTGGGAGGCCTGGAACAGCGCATCCATGCCCGCCAGATTGCCGGTCAGCGAGCGTGCGGTGTTCTGCGAGCGCCAATAAATCGCCTGTTTCGGTTTGTCGGCCTCCGGCTTGGCGCCCAGGAAGCCTTTCAGGCGCACGTCGCGAACCATTTCCAACTCGTTGATGAAGACGCCGACCAGTTCGGTCACCGCTTCGGTTCCGTCGTGATAGAGCGCGTTCTGCGGACCGGGATGGGCCCAGAGCGCGGCAAAGCCGTTGGGCTTGTTCCAGGCCTCGCCGACCTCGGCGGCAATCGTCTCGACATTGCCGGCAATGGCTGCACCATAGGCGCAGCGATAGGCGTCGCCCTTGCCGGCCAATTGACCGGCGTCATCGCCGTAGAGCACGAACTCCAATGCGCCGAGCCCTTGCATGGCGACACTCTTTGTCGCCAGTTGGGCCGGATCGGCGGCCGCCGGATCCTTGCCGGCCAGTGCTGCCTGCACCTGCTTCAGGCCGATGCTCTTGCGGTCCGGCCAAAACAGCATGCGCTCAAGCCGGTTGTTTTCGGCGATCGGCCCGAAACGGATGATTTCCACCACCGACCAGGCATCCACGACGCCTGAGAATTCGGCGCGTGCCGCATCGAGAGTATCTTGCGAAGGCGCCTGGCAAAGCGCGTGCATGGTCTTGGCCAAGCTGTCCGCATGGTCATGCAGCCTGGTATAGGCCGGGCGGACGAAGCCGTCGATCGCCCGCTGGATCACATCCGAAGCCTTCACCGCGGCGGATGCCGGCAGCGCATCGGCGAGGACCAGCATCAGCGCGAGTGCAAGACGCTTCCGCATCAGAGCGACTCCAGAAACTTCATCAGCGCGGCGCGTTCGGCCGCATTGGCAGCGGCAAAGCGGTCACGCGCCTTCTCGCCCTCGCCGCCATGCCACAGGATTGCCTCGGCCAGGCTGCGTGCGCGCCCGTCATGCAGGAAGAAGGTGTTGCCGCTGACGGTCTGGGTGAGCCCGATGCCCCACAGCGGCGGCGTGCGCCATTCGCTTCCCGTGGCCTCGCCCACCGCCTGTCCGTCGGCAAGGCCGGGTCCCATGTCATGCAGCAAGAAATCGGAATAAGGCCAGATCAGCTGGAAGGCGTGCGCTCTGTTCGGGGTTCCGCGACGGGTGACGAATTTCGGCGTATGGCAGGAGATGCAGCCCATATCGTAGAACAGTTTTTTGCCGGCGAGCACATCCGGTCTGTCGAGATCGTGCCGAGCCGGCACGGCAAGGTTTTGCGAATAGAAGGTGACGAGGTCCACGACCGGCGGCGGCGCTTCGACCGGACCGAGGCGCTCCTGTACACCGTTGGATAGGGCAAGGCAGGTCTTTTCTGCGGCGCTGCAATCGCCCCAGTGCCTCGGCACCTCAGGCGTCGAAATGCCGATATCGCCGGCAAAAGCGTCCGCCGATTGCTGACGGATCGAAGCCGCCTGCGCCTTCCAGCCGAAACGGCCGAGCGTCAGTTCACCGCTGCTGCTGTCGCGTATTATGTTGGGCCTGCCGGAAATCCCGTCACCATCGCGGTCGGTCGCATCGGCATGCGCAAGGATGTCGGCAGGAGCGATCTGCTCCACCAGGCCAAGGCCGATCATCGGCGGTGTCATGCGCGGCGACAGCGTGGTGTGCGGATCGAGCGGCCCGTAGGCGAGACCCTCGACCGAATAGCTCGGCTTGCGCAGCGACACGACGCTGCCGTCCGCCAGTTTTACTTTCTGCTCCTGATAATCGACATGCATCCTGCCTTCGCCCTGCAGGCCGGGAACGGCTAGCTCCTGAAGTTGTGTGCCATAGACCGGGTCGGGAAAGTTGAGCACCTTGTGATCGGCGAGTGCGGCTTTCTCCTCCTCGGTACTGGCTTCCCTTGCCAGGCGCAGGAACATCGAGGTGGTGCCGCTGTCGCCTTCGGGCGGATGGCCGCGGCCGTCCTTCAGATGACAGTTTTGGCAGGCGCGCTCGTTGAACAGCGGACCGAGCCCATCCGAGGCTTGTGTCGAGGATGGCGACGACACCCAGTTCTTGCGGAAAATGGCATTGCCGAGCTTGAAGGTACCCTCTTCCTCGAAGCCGATGTTGGCGGAGGATTGCGAGAAGGCATCCTTGTTGACGTCCTTCTTCGAGGTGCCGGCGCCGCCCTGCATCAATTCGAATTGCTCGGGCTTGGAGAAATCGCTGGTCGGCCTGGTGATCGCAATGACGCGCGCCAGATCCTTCGGCGTCAGATCGGTGCGGCTGGTGGCAAGCCCCGCCGGTTGCGGCGCTCCGGCCAGCGCCGAGGCTGTGAGCGTCGCCACCACGGCAAGAAAAGGGCCGCGAAGGATCCCGTACCGCGGCTTCTTCTGAGGCGGCAGGCCGCAATCTTCGGCCGGCAAGAGGCGCAAGAAATCTAGGGGGCGCCGCATTCCGGCATGTCCTTATTCCGCCTCGTCGGCCGACGCTGCGTTGAGTTGGCCGTACTTTTCCTCGCCGATGGAGGCGAGCAGGTCGAGTTGCGTCTCGAGGAAGTCGATGTGACCTTCCTCGTCAGCCAGCAATTCCTCGAACAGCTTCATCGTCACGTAGTCGCCTGCTTCGTTGCAAACCTCGCGCGAACGCTTGTAGGCGGTGCGCGCGTCATATTCGCCGGCAAGATCGGATTCGAGCACTTCCTTGACATTCTGCCCGATACGCAGCGGCGCCACGGACTGCAGGTTCGGATGGCCCTCAAGGAAGATGATGCGCGCCACGAGCCGGTCGGCATGGTGCATTTCTTCGATCGATTCAGCGCGTTCCTTCTTCGCCAGCTTGGCGTATCCCCAGTCTTCCAGCAGCCGGAAATGCACCCAATATTGATTGACCGCTCCAAGTTCCAGAAACAGAGCCTCGTTAAGCCGCTCTATGATCTGCTGTTCGCCTTTCATGGATTCTGCTCCCGTATTGGACGCGCAGGCCTCTGACGCGATCCAGGTGTGAAACGATGTCCACGCCGCTCGCCGCCGAGCGGGCGTGATAATTTTCGGTGATCCGAATGATCGTTTCGACCACATTTGGGAAGCAGCCGCAACAGCGACCGCGCTTGTGCATGGCATGGTAGACCTTCGCCGGCACGATCAGCTGCCAGGGGTCCTCATCCAGCAGTCCGACGATCGTCTGCTCTATCTCCTTTTCGGTGATGATGTTGCAATGGCAGATCAGCATTTGTCGCTCTGGCTAACGGCGCTCATTGCGCCGCGTGGCTGTTGGTTTCGAAGTTTACTGGAACACCTTGTCCGGTGAATCGAGGCTGTCCGAGCCCTCGAAGGCGATGGCATTGAGCTTCAGGGTGCCGACGGCGCGTTCGATCGACTTGGTCTGATCGACCAGCGCGTCGATCGCCGCCTGCACGGTGGCGTTGCCGTCAGCGTTACCCTCGGCGATCTGCTGGTCATAGGCCTCGCCGGCAAGCGCCCGCGCCTTGATGGCCTCCATCTTGGCGATGGTGATATCCAGTTTAGCCGACAATTCCCTGTCGATCGCCGGATCGGCCGCCTTGACCATGTCGGCCACCGACGGCCCCTCGACGACAGTGCCGTCAAGCCGCGTGTAGCTGCCGTGATAGGCGGCACGGATGCCGATCGCATCGTAGAGATGGGAGTTGTAGGTGTTGTCGGAGAAGCAATCATGCTCCTCTTCCGGATCGTGCAGCAAAAGGCCGAGCTTCATCCGCTCGCCGGCGAGTTCGCCATAGGACAGCGAGCCCATCCCGGTGAAGATGGTCGAAATGGCGGCGTTCGGCTCGCCATCGACAAGGTTCTTGCGGGCGGCGCCGCCTTCCTTCCAGTCGTCGACCATATCCTTTAGATCGGAAACCAGAAGGTCGCTCGCCGATTTCAGGTATCGCGCCCGACGGTCGCAATTGCCGCCGGTGCAATTGGCGAGGTCGTAATCGGTGTAGGGCCGCTCGCCGGCGCCCGGACCGGTTCCGTGCAGGTCCTGACCCCAAAGCAGGAATTCGATGGCGTGATAGCCGGTCGCCACATTGGCCTCGATACCGCCGGCCTCCTGCAGGGTGCCGGAGAGGAACTCCGGCGTCAGATTGGTGGCGTCGACCTTCTTGCCGTTGATCTCGATCGACTTATTGGCGATCACATTGGCGGTGTATAAAGCGTTGGCATCCGACTCGGTGCCGTAGCCCTTGGCGACATAGTCGATCAAGCCCTCGTCGAGCGGCCAGGAGTTCACCTTGCCTTCCCAGTCGTCGACGATGGCATTGCCGAAGCGATAGACCTCGGTCTGCTGATAGGGAACGCGCGATGCCTTCCAGGCCTCGCGGGCGGCGTTCAGCGTCTCGGCCGATGGCTTGGCGAGCAGCGCATCGACAGCCTTGTCGAGCGCCTCGGCCGTGATCAGCGAATCCTCGTATTTGGCGAGCGCGATGTCGGAATAGGTCTTGATGACCGCCTTGGCATCGGTTTGCGCCTTGGCCGGCAGCACGAACACAGCCGCCGTGAGCATCGCGGTGGCCCCGATCGCCGCAAGCCTGCCGCCATACCGTGCCCTGATCATCGTTCTCATGACTGTCTCTCCTCGGGAATCAATGAAATGCCGGCGCCGCGGCGGGCAGCTGCCAGCGGGCAAAGAAGGGTCGCGCCATCGCGCGGTTCGCGGAAGAAAGACACCGAAATGCCTCCAATCGAAAGGGTTCAAGGCCCAGACATCAAAGGGATGCGCTGACGCGCGAGCTTCCATAAAACGGCGAAGACACCGGATGTCAACTGGTGGCGTAGAAAAAATTCAATTGAAACAATAGTTTAGAATTATTCTAAACTAGAACTGTCAACTTTAACACCGATGTATAGGAATGCCGGCGCATGACGCGGTTGACAGGCGGCCGTTCCGGGTGCGACCCGGATCGGCGCTCTTGCGGCGGGACCAGACAATCGCCACCTGGCGTGACGTCCTAGATTTGGGTGAGGAATCGGGCTGTTATGAAGATCGGGGTCGTCATTGTCGGTGCGGGTCATGCGGGCGTGCAAGCGGCCGCCAGTCTGCGCGAAGAAGGCTATGACGGGCCGGTAATCCTGATCGGCGACGAAGACGAATTGCCCTACCACAAGCCGCCGCTGTCGAAGACCTTCATCAAGGATCAGCAAGCAAAGCCGCAACCGTTGCGCGGCGAGGCTTTTTATACCGGCAGCGCCATCGACTACCGGCCAGGCCTCCGGGTCGAGCGGATCGACGTCGCCGGCCGCCGGCTGGAGATATCAGGCGGCGTGCTGCCGTTCGACCGGCTGATCCTCGCCACCGGCGCGCGTCCGCGCCTGCTGCCGCTGCCGGGGTCGGAGTTTTCTGGCGTTGTGTCGCTGCGCTCGCTCAGTGATGCCCGCCTGATCCGCGAATTAAGCGCGCAAAGCGAGGAGGTCGTCATCCTCGGCGGCGGCTTCATCGGCCTTGAGATTGCCGCAACGCTCACCGCCGCCGGCCGCAAGGTCACGGTGGTCGAGGCGGTTGACCGGCTGCTCGGGCGCGCCGTCGCGCCGGTCATCGCCGGCCATGTGCGCCAGCGGCTGGAGGCGACCGGTGTGCGCATCCTTACCGGCACCACCATCGAACGGCTGGAGGGCGAGAACGGCCGTGTTTCGGCTGCAATCACCTCATCTGGCGAAAGATTGCCGGCGCAGATGGTCGTCATCGGCATTGGCGTCGTGCCGAATGTCGAATTGGCCGAAGCCGCCGGCATTGCCATCGCCAACGGCATCCGCGTCGACCAGCAGATGCGCACGTCGGTGCCGGAAATCCTCGCCATCGGCGACGCGGCGTCCTACCGGCACTGGTTCACAGGCGGCGACGTGCGGCTGGAATCGGTGCAGAACGCCACCGACCAGGCGCGGCTCGCCGCACGCACCATCGCCGGCCACACCGACAATTACTCGGCGGTGCCGTGGTTCTGGTCCGATATCGGCGACATGAAGCTGCAGATGGTCGGCCTGATTGCGGGCGGCGACAGCCATCTCGTGCTGGGCGACGTGGCCGAGAACAAATTCTCCATCTATCACTACGCCGGAAGCCGGCTGCTCGGCATCGAATCGGTCAACCGGCCCGGCGACCACATGCTTGGCCGCAAGATGCTCGGCGCCGGCTTTTCGCCGTCGCCGCAGATTGTCGCGACCGGGCCGGATGGACTGAAGGCGGCGCTCGCCGCCTTCCAGGAAGAAGAGCCTGTCCGCGCTGCGGGATAAGATCAAACCCAATCACCCTGAATGACCTAGTCTAGTTCGACCGGGAGCTGACCTTCAAACATATAGCGAAGTAAAGGAAACAGCGGTATTTTGACCAATTGAAATCGTCGGGGGGTGCTCATGGCTCTATATGTCATTGGCGCAGGCATGGGTCGCACTGGCACATATTCGCTGAAGCTCGCGTTGGAGCATCTTGGGTTCGGGCCGTGTCATCACATGGCAGATGTCCACGCCAATCCCGAGCAGAAGACGCTGTGGCGCGCCGCCGGCCAGGGACAACTCCCGACCTGGGATGCGGCATATGCCGGCTATCTTTCCGCGGTCGATTGGCCAACGGCGCATTTTTGGCGCGAAGTGAGTGACCACTACCCTGATGCGAAGGTTATCCTGACAGTTCGTGACCCCGAAGCCTGGTATGACAGCATGGCGCAAACAATAGGGCTCACGATGGATGCTGCTACCAATGATCCACAGTCTTTTGGTGTGGCGGTGATTGGAAACACTGTCTTTGGCGGTCGATTTGATAACCGTGATCACGCAATCGCTGTCTATGAAGCACATAACGCTTCCGTGAAATCAACGCTGCCACCTGAACGCCTTCTTACCTATCAGGCCTCCGAAGGGTGGGAGCCGCTTTGTGCCTTTCTCGGTGTACAGTTGCCTTCCGAACCGTTTCCACGCACCAATTCGACTGCCGAATTTCGTGCTCGCATAGGGCGTTGAACGGCGGCTTGCCGCCTATCTCGGCCTTCGCCGCAGTTGAATCCCAGGCCATATCCTCGCCGCTCAGGCGGCGCGGGCGTCGCGGATCGAACTTTCCAGGATGTCGAGCGCCTCGTTCATGACGCCGTCCTGGATGGTGATCGGCGCGAGGAAGCGGATGACGTTGCCGTAGACGCCGCAGGTCAGCAGGATCAGACCCTTGTCGAGCGCCTTCAGCCGGACCGCATTGGCGAGTTCCGGCGACGGCAGGCCCTTCGTCACATCGTTGAACTCGACCGCGTTCATAAAGCCGGGGCCCCTGATATCGACGATCTCCGGCGCTTCGTCACGGATCGATTGCAGGCGCTGCTTCAGACGGTTGCCCAGCGTGTTGGCGCGGTCGCAGAGCTTCTCTTCGTCGATGACGTCGAGCACGGCATGCGCCGCGGCGACGCCGATCGGGCTGCCGCCATAGGTGCCGCCGAGCCCGCCGGGGTTCGGCGCATCCATGATCTCGGCACGGCCGGTGACCGCCGCCAGCGGAAAGCCGCCGGCCAGGCTCTTGGCCATGGTGGTGATGTCGGCCGCCACCTCGTGGTGGTCCATGGCGAACATCTTGCCGGTGCGGGCAAAGCCGGTCTGCACCTCGTCGGCGATCAGCAGCATGCCGTGCTGGTCGCAGATCTTGCGCAATGCGGTCATGAAGTCGCGCGGCGCCTCGTAGAAGCCGCCCTCGCCCTGCACCGGCTCGACGATGATGGCGGCAACGCGGGCCGGATCGACGTCGGCCTTGAACAGCCGGTCGAGCGCCGCCAACGAATCGGCGACCGACACGCCGTGCAGCGCAACCGGGAACGGCGCATGGAAGACGTCCGCCGGCATGGCGCCGAAGCCGACCTTGTAGGGCACGACCTTGCCGGTCAGTGCCATGCCCATGAAGGTGCGGCCGTGAAAGCCGCCGGAAAAAGCGATGACCGCCGGCCGGCCGGTGGCGTTACGGGCAATCTTGATAGCGTTCTCGACCGCCTCGGCGCCGGTGGTGACAAAAATCGTCTTCTTGTCGAACTTGCCGGGCAGCATGCCGTTCAGCCGTTCGGCCAGCCGGATATAGCTCTCGTAGGGCACGACCTGGTAGCAGGTATGGGTGAAGCGGTCGAGCTGCGCCTTGACCGCTTCGATCACCCTAGGGTGACGGTGGCCAGTGTTGACGACAGCGATACCGGACGAAAAATCGATATAGCGGCGGCCTTCGACGTCCCAGATTTCCGAGTTTTCGGCGCGATCGGCATAGATCTGAGTGGTCATGCCGACGCCGCGCGAAATCGACTGGTTCTTGCGTTCGGAAATGGCTGAATTTGTCATCGTATCCCTCACCGGACCGGCGCCCGCTCTCGTTTGATGGCTGTTGAGACTCTTTTGGGCTTATTTCAGGTTTTCCTCAAGTTGGCACCGTCGCCCGGCGATTGGGCCTGTCGATGCCGGTGTCGGCAACCGAACGCCCGTCGCTCATGCCGTCCTGACAAACCCCTCGCTCGCCCTCAGCAGATTGCGCGTGTAGTCCTTGGTGACGCGGCGCTCGACGAGGTCGCCGGCGGTCAGGTGCTCGACCGCCTCGCCGTTCTGCATCACCATCAGCCGCTCGCACATATGGGTGATGATGGCGAGGTCGTGGCTGACCATCAGAAAGGTCAGCTTGCGCCGCCGCCGGATCTCCTCCAGCAGGTTCAGCACCTCCGCCTGCACCGAAGCGTCGAGCGCCGAGGTCGGCTCGTCGAGCAGCAGGATCGACGGTTCGAGGATCAGGGCACGGGCGATTGCCACGCGCTGGCGCTGGCCGCCGGACAATTGATGCGAATAGCGAAAACGGAAGCCGGTGCCCAGGCCGACCTCGTCGAGTGCCCGCTGGATGCGCTTTTCGCCGTCGGCGAAGCCGTGAATGGCGAGCGGCTCCTGCAGCAGGCGGTCGACGGTCTGGCGCGGGTGCAGCGAACCGTACGGGTCCTGGAAGACCATCTGCACCTCGCGGTAAAACGCCTTGTCGCGACGCGCGCCGAGCGTTTTGCCGTTGACCGCGATGGTGCCTGATGCGGCCGGCGCCAGGCCGGCGATTGCCCTGAGCAACGTCGACTTGCCGGAGCCGGACTCGCCGACCAGGCCGAAGGATTCACCGGATTCGACCTCGAGGCTGACGCCTTTCAACGCGCGGAAGCGGTCGAAGACCACCTCCAGCCTGTCGACGGAAAGGGCTGCCGTCATGCTGCCCACTCCGGCTTGCGGTCGAGCACCGGCAGCGGGTGACGGTCGGCGCCGATCTTGGGCATGCAGTTGAGCAGGCCGCGCGTATAGGGATGCTGGGCACGGCCGAGCTCCGAGGCTTTGAGCTGTTCGACCACCTTGCCGGCATACATGACGATGACACGATCGCAGAAAGATGAGACCAAGCGCAGGTCGTGCGAGATGAAGATCAGCCCCATGCCGCGCTCGCTGACCAGCCGGTCGAGGATGCCGAGCACGTCGAGCTGCACAGTGACGTCGAGTGCCGAGGTCGGCTCATCGGCGATCATCATCTCCGGCCCGGCGATCAGCATCATGGCGATCATGGCGCGCTGGCCCATGCCGCCGGAAACCTCGTGCGGATGCAGGTCGAAGACACGGGCCGGATCGCGGATCTGCACAGCCTCCAGCATGGCAAGCGCGCGGTCGCGGGCTTCGGCCTTGGAGACTGTCTCATGCGTGCGCAGTGTCTCGACGATCTGGCGGCCGATGCTCATCACCGGGTCGAGCGAATATTTCGGATCCTGCAGGATCATGGCGATACGCTTGCCGCGCAGTGCGCGGCGCTCGCGCGGCGAGGCGGCCAGCAGGTCGATGCCGTCGAAAGCAAGCGTCTTTGCGGTCACCTCGGCCTGCGGCGGGGTGACGCCCATGATGGCGCGGCCGGTCTGCGACTTGCCCGAACCGCTCTCGCCGACGATGCCGAGCCGTTCGCGGCCGAGCGAGAAGGAAACGCCGCGCACTGCCTCGATCAGGCCGGTGCGCGTCGGGAAGGTGACGCGCAGCTCGTCGACTTCGAGAAGCGTGCTCATTGGTCACCGCTTCGCGGATCGAGCGCGTCGCGCAGGCCGTCGCCGAGCAGGTTGAAGCCGAGGCTGACGATGAGGATGGCAAAGCCCGGCGCGCCCGCCACCCACCACTGGTCGAGCACGAAGCGTCGGCCCGACGCGATCATCGCGCCCCATTCCGGCAGCGGCGGCTGCGCGCCGAGGCCGAGGAAGCCGAGGCCGGCGGCGGTCAGGATGATGCCGGCCATGTCGAGCGTCACCCTGATGATCAGCGAGGAGATGCAGAGCGGCATGATGTGGCGAAGCACGATGCGGAACGGCGAAGCGCCCATCAATTGCACCGCCTTGATGTAATCGGAATTGCGCACCGTCAGCGTTTCGGCGCGGGCAATGCGGGCATAGGGCGGCCACGAGGTGATGGCGATGGCGAGCACCGCGTTTTCGATGCCGGGGCCGAGCGCGGCGACAAAGGCCAGCGCCAGGATCAGCTTCGGAAAGGCGAGAAAGATGTCGGTGATGCGCATCAGGATCGCATCGGTCCAGCCGCCGGCATAGCCGGCAACGGTGCCGACCAGCAAGCCGATGGGCGCGGCGATGATGGCGACCAGAATGACGACATAGAGCGTCCAACGCGAACCGAAGATGATGCGCGAATAGATATCGCGGCCGAGATCGTCGGTGCCGAACCAGTGCGCGGCACTTGGCGCCAGCAGCCGCGAGCCCTTGAGGTCGCCGAATGTCGGCGAATAGGGCGCCAGCACGTCGGCGAAGGCCGCGACCACCAGCAGGGCGATGATGATGAGCAGACCGATGAATGCCAGGCGGTTGGCGGAAAAGCGCCGCCAGGCCACATAGGCGCGGCCGAGCCTTGCCTGCGCGCGCGACGCCGGCCGCTCGCTGAGCAGCCAATCACGGCGGGTTTGAATCGCTTCTGCGCTCATCCTGCCTTGGTCCTTGGGTCGAGCAGCCGGTAGAGCAGGTCGGACAAAAGATTGATGCCGATGAAGACCGAGCCGATGATGATCGTGCCGCCAAGCACGGCATTCATGTCGGCGTTCTGCAGCGAATTGGTGATGTAGAGGCCGATGCCCGGCCACGAAAACACCGTCTCGGTCAGCACCGAGCCTTCGAGCAGCCCGGCATAGGACAGAGCGATCACCGTAACCATCGGCACCGCGGCGTTGCGCAGCGCGTGACCCCAGATGATGCGCGTTTCCGACAGGCCCTTGGCGCGCGCCGCCACGATGTATTCCTGGGTGAGTTCGTTCAGCATGAAGGAGCGCGTCATGCGGCTGATGTAGGCGAGCGAGAAATAGCCGAGCAGCGAGGCAGGCAGGATGATGTGGCGGAAGGCATCGGCAAATACGTCCCACTGCCGCTGCCAGAGTGCATCCAGCAGGTAAAAGCCGGTAATCGGCGTGAAGGTGTATTCGTAGACGATATCGAGGCGGCCGGGAAAGGCGACCCATTGCAGCTTGGCGTAGAACAGCACCAGCGCCAGCAGCCCCAGCCAGAAGATCGGCACGGAATAGCCGACAAGACCGATGATGCGCACGATCTGGTCGATGATGCTGCCGCGCCGCACGGCCGCCAGCACACCAAGCGGCACGCCGATCACCGAACCGATCAGCGTCCCCAGTGTTGCCAGTTCCAGCGTCGCCGGAAAGGCGCGGCGGATGTCCGTCATCACCGGATTGGTGGTCAGCACCGAGGTGCCGAAATCACCATTCAAGGCATGTTTGACATAGATGTAGAACTGCTCGACCAACGGCAGGTCGAGACCCATCTCGCGGCGCGTTCGTTCGACGACATTGGTCGGCGCCCGGTCGCCGAGCACCGCCAGCACCGGGTCGATCGGGATCACCCGGCCGATGAAGAAGGTCACCGCGAGCAGACCGAGATAAGTCGTTATCGCGATGACCAGGAACCGGGCGATCGATGAGGCAGCGGCAACGGCGCGAGCGCTGCCGCGCCCCGCCGTTGTTTCCCTTTCAGCCAAGCTCATGCGGCGCGTCCGCCGACATCACTCCTTCGAAACAGGGCCGACGAAGTTGGTGTCGAAGCTCGGGCCGAGCGCAAAGCCCTTGAGGTTCTTGCGCAGGCCAGCCACTTCCAGCTGCTGGTGGATGATGACGAAAGGACTGGTATCGAGGATCTTCCTCTGAAGATCCTCGTACATTGCGGCGCGCTTGGCCGAATCCTTCTCGAGCAGGGCCGCTTCCGTCTGCTTGGTCAAGTCCGGAATGTCCCAAGCGTTGCGCCAGGCCAGGGTCTTGGTCTTGGCTTCATCCGAATTGTCCGGGTTGCTGGCAAAGGTCTGGGCATTGGAGTTCGGATCGAAATAGTCCTGGCCCCACTGGCCGATATAGATGTCGTGGTTGCGGGCGCGGTATTTGGTCAGCGTCTGCTTGCCGTCGCCGGGGATGATCTCCAGCTTGATGCCGGCCTGTCCCAGCGTCTGCTGGATCGATTCCGCCATGCCGGTGGTCGGTTGGCCGGTGCGCACGTCCATGGTGACGTTGAAGCCGTCGGCGAGACCCGCCTTGGCAAGCAGGTCCTTGGCCTTGGCGACATCGAGCTTGAACGGGTTTTCGTCGAGAGCACCAAGGTCGCCCTTGGGCAGGAAGGTCTGGTGGATCTCGCCGATGCCCTT
The DNA here is from genome assembly GCF_040319475.1 of Mesorhizobium sp. M0904. Taxonomy (NCBI): domain Bacteria; kingdom Pseudomonadati; phylum Pseudomonadota; class Alphaproteobacteria; order Hyphomicrobiales; family Phyllobacteriaceae; genus Mesorhizobium; species Mesorhizobium sp. M0904. The sequence goes on from NZ_JAMYOC010000004.1 coordinate 160,049, forward strand.
GAGGATGGTTGAGCTCAACGCGTCGTAGTCGACCAGATATTTGAAAGCCTGGCGGACCTCGGGCTTGGCGAGGTTCGGGTTCTTCTGGTTGAGGCTGATGTAAAAAACCGTGCCTTTCGGCGCGCTGGTGGTGGTGAGATCGGCGTTCTTGGCGATGGCGTCGAGATCGTTTGGCTCGAGATTGCGGGCGACGTCGATATCACCGGTTTCCAGCGCCAGGCGCTGGCCCGAGCTTTCCTTCATGTTGCGGTAGATGACGCGGGCAAGCTTGGCCTTCTCGCCGTAGTAATTGTCGTTGCGCTCAAGGACGACAACTTCGTTGGCGCGCCATTCGCGCAGCTTGAAGGCACCGGAGCCGGCATAGCCGGTCTTCAGCCAGGCATTGCCGAAATCATTGTCCCATTTGTAGTCGGCGCTCGGCGTGACCGCCGCGACATGCTCCTTGACCAGCTTGGCGTCGACGACCGAGGCGACCGTCGCCGACAGGCAGTTCAGCACGAAGCTCGGCGCATAGGCCTTGTCGACGGTGAACTGGAACGTCGTGTCATCAACAGCCTTGGCCTTCTCGGTGACGTTGCCGCCGTCGATGCCGAACTGGCCGATGATGAAGGCCGGGCTCTTGTCGAGCTTGATGGCGCGCTCGAACGAATAGGCGACGTCCGCCGCTGTGATCGGATTGCCGGAGGCGAATTTGAGGCCGGGCTTGAGCTTGAACGTGTAGGTCAGGCCGTCGTCGGAGACGCTCCAGCTTTCGGCGAGATCGCCTTTGACCTTCGAGGTGTCGCTGAGGTCGAGGCGCACCAGGAGATCGTAGGTGTTGCCGGTGACTTCGGCGGTAGACAGTTCGAATGCCTCGCCCGGATCCATGGAGATGATGTCGTCGATGGCGAAACCCTCGACCAGCGTGTCGGCGGGCGTGACCGCGAAGGCAGGCGCACCGGCCAGAAGCAGCGCGGACATGGCGGCGCCCGCCAGCAAGAAGCGGGTGCGTAGAGCAAACTTTTCCATCATCATTTCAACTGTTCCCTGTTTTTGTTGACCTGAGTTCCCGGCTCAGGGTTGTGGCATTTCTTGCCGCGTCGAACGGTGATCCCCGGACCGTCGTATTGGCAATTTTTGTGCGGTTCCAGCTCACCATATCCGGCGGTTTCGAGCGCGGCAACGAGCATTTGCAGAACGGTCGATTGGGCCAGACCGGCGGTGCGAAAATCCGGCTATTTCAGCGCGGTAACCAGATCGGGGTCGGGAAAGCAGGTAGCGGAACGGCCGTTGCTGGCCTGCCATTTGCCAATCGAGCGGCGCGTCTTGAAGCCAGGCAGGCCGTCGGCGCTGCCGACATCGTAGCCCTTGGCTTCCAGCGCCCGCTGCAGGGCGGCGATGTCGGAGCGGTAGAGCCCGCCGACCGCGCCCCAATTGCCCGAGAAATTGCTGTCGCCATGGGCGATGCGATCGGCGCCATGGCCGATGAACAGGGCATAGAGATCGCTGGTGTTATACTGCTTCAGCACGTAGAAATTGGGGGTCACGATGAAGGCCGGGCCGCTACGCCCGGCCGGCATCAAAAGAAAGCCCTCGGCTTTCAGTTCGCTCGCCGGGAACGGTTTACCCGACACACGCCTGATGCCAATATCAGCCCATTGGGAAATCTTCTTGCCCTGGTCCGGACCTTCGAGCGAGCACGAGACGCTTTCCGGCACCGTCACCTCGAAGCCCCAGCCACGGCTCCTGACCCAGCCATAATGCACGAGATAATTGGCGATCGATGCCAGTATGTCGGGCGTCGAATTCCAGATGTCGGGGCGGCCGTCGCCGTCGAAATCGGCGGCATGCTTGAGGAACGACGTCGGCATGAACTGCGGCTGGCCGAGCGCGCCGGCCCAGGACGATTTCATCGCACCGACCGGGGCAAGCCCGCGCTCGACGATCTCCAGCGCCGCCAAGAGCTCGGTGCGGAAGAATTCCTTCTTGGTCGACATGAACGCCTTGGTGCCCAGCACCTCGAAGGCGTCAAAAGGCAGCTTCGCTGCGCCGAAGCCGCTCTCGCGGCCCCAGATCGCCAGCAGCACTTCGCCAGGCACGCCGTAGCGTTTCTCGATCGCTGCAAGGGTCCTAGCGTTGGCCGCCTCGCGGGTGCGGCCACCGGCGGTCACCGCACGGACGATCCTTTCGGCGAAATAGGCGCCGGGCGAACCGAACTCGGCCTGATGCTGTTTCCGCGGCGTCACCGCCTTCTCGCCCGGCTTTACCAGGTCGGGCAGCTTGAGGTTCGGCTTGACGCCGTCGAAGGCGGCATCGAAGGTTTTTCTGGAGATGCCTTTGGCGCTGGCTTCGGGCCAGAGGTCGTTGCCAAGCCAGGCGCGGAACTGGTCGTCGATCTTTGCCGCGGAGGCGGGGGTGGCGAGGATGAGGGCAAAGAGGACTGCAAGAAGAAACGCGACGGCTATTTTGCGAAAACAGCGATCCGTCCCACCCCCCTCTGTCCTGCAGAGGGGGGTGGGACGGAGTGCCAGCCTTAAAGAATGCTTAGCAACCATCATCCTCCCCGCAACTCGCCTCAAAACACCGTCCGCGAGCGCAGTGCCGCGGCGAGCGTGCCTTCGTCGAGATAGTCGAGTTCGCCGCCGACCGGAACACCGTGCGCCAGGCGCGTCACCTTGATGTCGAAGCCGGAAAGCTGGTCGGTGAGGTAGTGCGCGGTAGTCTGGCCCTCGACCGTAGCGTTGACGGCGAGGATCACTTCCTTGACCTCGCCGCCGGCGACGCGATCGACCAGCGAACGGATGTTGAGCTCATCGGGACCAATGCCGTCGAGCGGCGACAGCGTACCGCCGAGCACATGATAACGCACGTTCATGGCGGTCGCCCGCTCCAGCGCCCAAAGGTCGGCCACGTCCTCGACGACGATGAGCGTGGTGGGGTCGCGGCGCGGGTCGGTGCAGATCATGCATGGATCGGAGGTGTCGACATTGCCGCAGGTCGAGCAGATGCGCACCTTCTCGACCGCCTCGCCCATGGCGGCGGCGAGCGGCGCCAGCAGCTGCTCCTTCTTCTTGATGAGGTGGAGCGCGGCGCGGCGCGCCGAACGCGGGCCGAGCCCCGGCACCTTGGCCAGCAGCTGGATCAGGCGTTCGATCTCGGGACCGGCGATTCGCTTCGACATCGCTCCGGTTTAGGATTTTTCAACGGGTTTTGGAACAGCGCTGAGGCGCGGTGTTCAGCCTGCAAAGAGGCAATCGCCCGGCGTTGCGCCGCCCCTCATTGCCCTGCCGGGCATTTCTCCCGGTACAACGCGCCGACGCCGGCCGCCTCAGTTTTCCTCCAGCGGCCGGGTCTGGCCGGCGATCATCGCGCCGATGGCGTCGGTGTTCTCGGGCGTCGTCTCGAACGACATTGTCGGCTCTGCCGGCGCCGCCTGGAATGATGTGACCAGCCGGGGGTTCACGGTTCTACCGAAACGGGCCGCGTCCGGTTCGTGCATTGGCTCTTGCAACGCCACAAGGATTGGCTTCTCCGGTGCCGCCCTCGCCGCGGTCGCCATTCCTGCAGTCACCCTTGTCTGCCTTGCTGGCTGCGATGCGGCGGCGGTAACATAGGTTGCCTTGGCGAATGTCGGCTTGACCTCGCGAGCCGGCTCCGCCGAAGCGACAAGTATGGCCTGAGCGGCAGGCGCTTGCGGCTTGGCCTGGGCTATGGCGACCACCGTTTCGTCCGGCAACGGCTGCCAGTTGCGGCCGCGCTTTTCGTAAAAGGCATTGCCGCCGGCGACCATGGTGTAGTGCATGTTCTTGTAGGGGAAGCGCAGGCCGGCGGTGTGGAAATACATGGTGTTCTTCAGCTTGGCTTTGCGCTCGCCCTTGAGAACCGCCTCGGCGGCCTCCTCGACGTCGGGCATCGCCTTCGAATTCATCGGCCGTGTCATGACGCCCGGCGCGAACTGGCCGCGCTCGCCAACCACTTCGCAGATGGTGCTGCCGTGCTTGCCGGACCGCAACCGGTTCATCACCACCGTGCCGACCGCAATCATGCCGTCACGGCTCGACCGGTTGGACTCGAAGAACATCGCCCGCTCCAGGCATTCCTTCTCCTTCGGCGTGGAATTGTAGGAGCGCGAGCTCAGGAAACCCGGCGTAATGGCATCGGTCAGGCTGGACATGCCGTGCGAGGCGGTCTGACTGCAAGCGGCCAAAAACAGCGGTGAGATAACGACGCCGAGCCGCAACGGCGCCTTCCATCGGGTAGAGATCAACAGGTGTCCCCTCATTCTGCTGCCAGCCCGCCCCTGGTTGCGGCAAGAATGAGACACTTTCAGGCAAAAAGATGGCTAAAGCGTTATTAAGTTTGGGGCGTTGCCCAATAGACACAGCTGGCGGGCGAAGAGCGTTGGATCGCTGCCCTCTTCGGTCAGGTGCCGGCATGGTTCCAAGGATTCATGCCGTGACCTTGGAGCGCCGCAATCTCCGCAAGAGGGCTTGCCCAAGCCTGGAGAGATTGGTTCAGTCGACGCGGTAACTGTAAACACAGCTCGAGGTGTGCTGAGATTCAGGTCAGGCCGAGCCGAAAATGGCGGCTTCCGGGAACCGGAGCGGAGCGTACGTTTCGTACGTGAGCACCGGAAGCGCAGGAAGCCGCTGTTTGCAGGCCGGCATCACGTGAATATCAACACACCTTAGAACGGCAGCTTCATTCCCGGCGGGATCGGCAGTCCCGCGGTCAGCGCCTTGGTCTTCTCCTGCATGATCTGCTCGACCTTGGTCCTGGCGTCGTTGTGGGCAGCGAGGAGCAGGTCCTCGAGAATCTCGACCTCGTCCTCCTTGAACAGCGCCGGGTCGATCTTCAGCGACTTCATCTCGAATTTGCCGGTCAGCGTCACGCTGACCAGGCCGCCGCCGGCCTGTCCGGTGGCTTCCAGCGTGGCAATCTCATCCTGCATGGCCTGGAACTTGGCCTGCATTTCCTTTGCCTTGCCCATCAGGCCGAGAAGATCTTTCATCGCACGGTCCTTTGCAGTTGGTGCTGGTTGTTTCAGGTTTCGTCGTCGTCGGCCGGCGGCTCGACCGGCACTTCGGCCTCGTCGGCTTCCGGCGCGTCGGGAATGCGCACGTCGATGATCTTGGCGCCGGGAAAGCGCGCCAGGATGGCGGCGACCGTCGGGTCGCTCTTGGCATCGAGGAAGGCGTTTTCGCGCTTTGTCGATTCCATCTCGGCCAAGGTCTGGCCGCCCTCGTCCTTCGACAGCGACACCAGCCAGTTGCGGCCCGTCCAGGCGCGCAGCTTGGCGGTCAAATCATTGAGCAACATCTTCGGCGCATCGTCGGTCAGGCTGACGTCGATACGACCGGGCTCGATGCGCACCAGGCGCACGCAACGCTTCACCAGCACCTTGAAGGCCATGTCGCGCTGGGCGTCGGCAAGGGCGACAATGTCGGCCAGCGATTTCACCGGCACCGGCGGCGCCTCGACCGCCGGCTCCGGCGGAGCAACGAAGTTGGTCGGCACGGGCTCGGCCTCGACCAGGCGCATCGTCTCGACCAGGCGCATTGTCTGGGCGCCGCCATTGGCCGTCGGCATCCGCGCCTGCGCCACGGCGCCGGCACCACCGCTTGCAGGCGCATGGTTTGCGGGGCCGGGGCTTGCCGGCGTGCCATTCACGCGCGGCGCAGTGCCCGGCAGGGTACCGCCGTTCTCCAGCGATTTCAGCGCCTCGTCCAGCGTCGGCAGGTCGGCGGCATGCGCCAGCCGGATCAGCACCATCTCGGCGGCGCTGACCGGGCGGTTGGAAGTCTGCACCTCGGGAATGCCTTTCAGCAGCATCTGCCATGTCCGCGACAGCACCTTGACCGACAGCGTGCTGGCGAAATCGGCGCCGCGCCGGCGCTCGTCCTCGGACAGCGAGGCGTCGTCGACGGCCGCCGGCACGAAACGCAGGCGGGTGACCAGATGGTTGAACTCGGCAAGATCGGTCAGCACCGCGGCCGGATCGGCGCCGGTATCGTACTGGGCGCGGAATTCGGCGAGCGCGGCGGCGACGTCGCCCTTCATGACATGCTCGAACAGGTCGACGATGCGGGCACGGTCGGCAAGGCCGAGCATGGCGCGCACCGCTTCGGCGCTGACCGCGCCGCCGCCATGGGCGATCGCCTGGTCGAGGATCGACTGCGCATCGCGCATCGAGCCTTCGGCCGCGCGCGCGATCATCGCCAGCGCATCGTCTTCGACTTCGATGCCCTCCAGACCGGCTATCCTGGCAAGGTCGGCCTTGATCATTGCCGCATCGATGCGCCTGAGGTCGAAACGCTGGCAGCGCGACAGGACGGTGATCGGCACCTTGCGGATTTCGGTGGTGGCGAAGATGAACTTGACGTGCGGCGGCGGCTCTTCCAGCGTCTTCAGCAGGCCGTTGAAGGCCTGGTTGGAAAGCATGTGCACTTCGTCGATGATGTAGACCTTGTAGCGCGCCGACACCGGGGCGTAGCGCACACGCTCGATGATGTCCCTGATGTCGTCGATGCCGGTATGCGAGGCGGCGTCCATCTCGATGACGTCGACATGCCGGCCTTCCATGATCGCCTGGCAATGCTCGCCGAGCACGGCAAGGTCGACGGACGGCTGGTCGACGGTCGATGTTTTGTAGTTCAGGGCCCGCGCGAGTATGCGCGCGGTCGTCGTCTTGCCGACGCCACGCACGCCGGTCAGCATCCAGGCCTGGGCGATGCGGCCGGTGGCAAAAGCATTGGTCAAGGTGCGGACCATCGGCTCCTGGCCGATCAGTTCGGAGAAATTCGACGGTCGGTATTTGCGCGCCAGCACGCGGTAGGCGGCAGGCTTGTCCAATTTCCCGGCCTCGTTTCCGGCTTCGCTCATTCGCCCGTTAAGCTCCAAGGGCTGCCACTGGAGGCGGCCGATTCCTGCGCATAGTTTCGCCCGCACGGCTTGGCGCCGTCAATGTCGGGGCAAAAGGCGAAGAGGCGGGAGGCTGGAACAATGACCCGTTCCGGGCTCGTTAGGGCTGCTTCCTTCCGGACCTGACCCGGTTGGCGAGTGGACCGTCCACCACCAACCTCCCAGCCTCCATATCGGCAATCCGGCGATGAAATGCAAGTGCGGATGATAGGGGGCCTTGAGCGACGGCGAAAGCTGAAACCAAAAACCCGCCTCGGCGGGCGGGTCGTTGGTGCGAATAATCACCATAGCGGGATTAGTAGCATAGCTGCCGGCACAAAGCAAGAACAAAATGTGGCCACGATCAAAATCGTCGATCTCGGCGGGGCAGCGCCAACCTGATGCAATTTGCCCGGGCCTTCACTTCTTCGCGCACAATCAGCGCCGCGACGGCCAATGTTGCTTGCTCCCCCTTGCGGCCCTTCGGAAGCCGCTCTAGCGTCGATAGAGTTCAAAAAACGTCCAAAAGTGAGGGAAACGCCGATGCTGCCGGGCCTCAAGGCCGGATTCACGCTTGACGCCCAGCTGGAAGCCGACAGCGAACAGCTGATGTGGCTCGGCCTGTGCGAATTGCGCGTCATGAACGACCGCCGCTGGCCATGGCTGCTGCTGGTGCCGCAGCGGCCGGGCATCGAGGAAATCCACGATATGACGCCGCTCGACCAGGCGATGCTGACCTTCGAGACCAATATGGTGGCGCTGGCGCTGAAGCGGGTGACCGGCTGCACCAAGATCAATACCGGTGCACTCGGCAACATCGTGCGCCAGTTGCATGTACACGTTATTGCGCGCTCGGAAGGCGATCCCGGCTGGCCCGGCCCGGTGTGGGGGCACGGCCTGCGCGAGCCCTATCAGCGCTCCGACCTTCGCAAGTTTGCGGAAAAGATCAAGGCAGCGCTATAAGCCTCCCCCGTGTCCATCTTGAACCTTCCCGAGTCTGCATGAGCTTTCGCCTGTTTGACGCGCCCTTGCGCGAGCCGAGCCAGTTCGTCGGCTTCGCCGGCAACATTATCGACCGGCAGTCCGAAAACCGCGCCGACGATTCCGTTGAAAAGGCGCTCGCCGATCCTTCGGCGCGGCTTTTGCTGATGCGTGGCGGCCGGCTCTATCTGAAGCTTGCGCAAGGCGCATTCGACCCCTGGTTCGGCGTGGCCGAATGCCGGCCGCTCGAAGCATCGCTCGAAAACGGCGTGCTGCTCGGTTTTTCCGAAAGCGGCCCGGTGCTGGCGGTGCCGGCCGGAGTCGAGCCCGAGCAGCTTCCCGAGACGATCAAGGCCATCGACTATCGCTCGGTCTATATGCAGGGGCTGATCGACGAAGCGGCCGCCGGCGCGCTGGCGCAAGGGGCGGCGCTGCTTGCCTGGCATGCCAGCCATCGCTTCTGCAGCAAGTGCGGCACCGAAGCCGAGATGCGGGCGGGCGGTTACAAGCGGCATTGCCCGGCCTGCGGCACGGAGCACTTTCCGCGCACCGACCCGGTGGCGATCATGCTGACGGCGACGCGCGAAAAATGCCTGCTCGGCCGCGGCCGGCATTTCGGGCCCGGCATGTATTCGGCGCTCGCCGGTTTCATCGAGCCGGGCGAGACGATCGAGGCGGCGGTGCGCCGCGAAACGCTGGAGGAAGCCGGCATTCGGCTAGGCCGCGTCGTCTACCACGCCAGCCAGCCCTGGCCGTTTCCCTATTCGCTGATGATCGGCTGCTTCGGCGAACCGCTCAACGACGATATCCACCCCGACTTCAACGAGCTGGAAGATTGCCGCTGGTTCTTTCGCGACGAGGTGCTCTCGATGCTGGCCCGCGAGCATCCGGGCGGCCTGGTGACACCGCCGAAGGGGGCGATCGCCTATAACCTTATCCGCGCCTGGGCCGACAGCGCGTGATACGAAGACATCGCAGGAGCAAAAAATGATCCGTCACACCGTCGTGTTCACGCTAAAGCACCCGCCGCATTCGCTCGAGGAAAAAAGGTTCCTCGCCGACGCCAAGACGATCCTCACGGCGATAAAGGGCGTCACGCATTTCGAGCAGTTGCGGCAGGTCAGCCCCAAGAACGACTACCGCTTCGGCTTCTCGATGGAGTTCGCCGATCAGCGGGCTTACTCCGGCTATAACGACCATCCCGACCACGTCGCCTTCGTCCGCGACCGCTGGATCCCGGAGGTCGAGGCGTTTATGGAGATCGACTACGTGCCGCTCGGCTGGGGCTGAGACTGGAAAGCGGCGCTCTAAAAAAATCAATACCCCGCGTCGCGATCCACCACATTTTCCAGCGCTTCGCCGCGCTCGAAGGCGTCCATCTGACGCAGCATGATCGGCGCCAGGTGGACTGGATCGGAAGTTGCCGCCGCGTGCGGCGTCACGAACACTTTCGGGTGGCTCCATAGCGGGCTGGTCTTCGGCAGCGGTTCGACCTCGAACACGTCGAGGCTGGCTTCCTTCAGCGTGCCGTCGTCCAGCGCGCGCAAAATGTCGGCGTCCTTCTGCAGCCTTCCGCGCCCGGCATTGATCAGCACCGAGCCGCCGAGGCCATTGCGCTTGCGCAGCTCCTTCAGCACGCCGTGGTTGATGATGCCGTGCGTCTGTGGCGTCAGCGGCAACAGCACCACCAGGATATCGGTGGCATTGAGGAACGGGATCAGGCCGGCCTCGCCCGCGTAAGTCGAGACACGTTCCATCGGCCGATCGCTGCGCGACCAGCCATTAACGGGAAAGCCGAGCGACAACAGTACCGATGCCGCCGCGCGGCCAAGCGTGCCGAGCCCCATAATGCCGACCGAGATGTCGCCGGCCGGCCGCTGCTGCGGCTCGTGCCAGATCTTCTTCTGCTGCTGGGCGCGGTAGAGCATGCCCTGGCGATGGTGGTCGAGCACCCGCCAGACGACGTATTCGGTCATGTACTGGGTAAGGTTGTCGGCGACCACTTTGACGACCGGTACGTCGGGCAAGGTGGGATCGGCGAAAATGTGGTCGACGCCGGCGCCGATCGAGAAGATAGCCCGCAGATTGGGCAGCGACGACAACAGGTTCGGCCTCTGTTTCCACACCACAGCATAGGTGATCGAGGGATCGCCGGCGCCATTCGGCTCGAGCACCACTTCGCGCTCCGCCGACAGCAGTTCGCGCCAGCGCAGCGGATGAATACCGGTGAGGGCAAGCAGGATGCGGCCTTTTTCCATTGCGGATTGTTTTTCCCTTTTACCAACAGCGTTCGCGTCCGGACTCGCAGGGGCGCGGCAGCGTTTTGATTTTGTGCATGATCTCTGGCGAAAATCTACTCGCTGACGATACCGACCGGCGCCGTTTCGATCTTGAAGGCGGCCGAGATCAACGCCTTTGTATAGTCGGTCCGCGGGTTGCCGAAAATCTGTTCGGAAGGACCGGCCTCGACGATCCTGCCATTACGCATGACGATGACTTCGTTGGCGAGCGCGCGGATGACCCTCAGATCGTGGCTGATGAAGAGGTAGGCGAGATCGTGCTTGGCCTGCAGGCTGCGCAAGAGGTCGACGACCTGCGCCTGCACGCTCATGTCGAGCGCCGAGGTCGGCTCGTCCAGCATGACGAAACGCGGGTTGAGCACCATGGCGCGCGCGATGGCGACGCGCTGGCGCTGGCCGCCGGAGAATTCGTGCGGATAGCGGTTGCGCGTCGCCGGATCGAGGCCGACTTCCTTCAGGACGTCGACGACACGCTCGTCGCGCGCATCAGGAGACAGTTTCGGCTCGTGGATCTTCAACCCTTCCTCGATGATCTCGGCGACCGACATGCGCGGACTGAGCGAACCGAACGGATCCTGGAAGACGATCTGCAACTCGCGTCGCAACGGCCGCATTTCGCTGAAGGACAGCTGATCGATGCCGCGTCCGTTGAACTGGATGGTCCCCGTCGACGAGATCATCCTGGCCAGCGCCAGGCCGAGCGTCGTCTTGCCTGAGCCGGATTCGCCGACGACGCCAAGCGTCTGGCCGGCCCGCACGGTGACGTCGATGCCGTCGACCGCCTTCACATTGTCGACGGTGCGCCGGAAGAAGCCCTTCTTGATCGGAAACCAGACCTTGACGTCCTTGCCGACCATCACCGGCTTGGCGGCCTGGTTGGCCGCCGGCGGCTTGCCTTTCGGCTCGGCGGCAAGCAGATGCCGCGTGTAGGCGTGCTGCGGATTGGCGAATATCTCCTTGGTCGGGCCGGTCTCGACGATCTTGCCCTTGGTCATCACGCAGACCCGGTCGGCGATCTTCCTGACGATGCCGAGATCGTGGGTGATGAACAGCATCGACATGTTCTTGCGGCTTTTCAGGCCGGCCAGCAATTCGAGGATCTGCGCCTGGACGGTGACGTCGAGCGCGGTCGTCGGCTCGTCGGCGATCAACAGTTCAGGCTCGTTGGCGAGCGCCATGGCGATCATGACGCGCTGGCGCTGGCCGCCGGAAAGCTGGTGCGGATAGGCGTCGAGCCGTTTTTCCGGTTCGCGGATGCCGACCTCGTGCAGAAGTTCCAGCGTGCGCGCCTTGGCGTTGCGATCGCCCAGGCCCTGGTGCAGCTTCAGCACCTCGACGATCTGCTGCTCGATCGTGTGCAGCGGGTTGAGCGAGGTCATCGGCTCCTGGAAGATCATGGTGATCTTGTTGCCGCGCACGCGGCGCAAGTCTCTCTCGTCCGCGGCAAGCAGGTCGGCGCCGAGGACCAGGATCTTTCCCGACGGGTGGCTGGCGGTCGGATAGGGCAGCAGCTTCAGCACCGACAGCGCGGTGACCGACTTGCCGGAGCCGGATTCGCCGACCAGCGCCACCGTCTCGCCCTTGGCGAGGTCGAAGGAGATATGGTCGACGGCGACCGACTGGCTGCCGCCTTGCGTGAAGGCGACGCTGAGATCCTGGACCGAGAGGAGAGGGGGGGTCATAGCTCAACTTCCGCGACAACCCTGTCCAAGGCGGAAATTTCCGGTCGTATGATCGAAATTTTGGCTGCCATTTGAGGGGGGACGAGACGATTTGGTGCGATAGAATAGGTCTCTTTCAACCTCGTGTCCGCGGTCAGAAATTGGGTGCAGCCGAAGTGCATCGCTGTGGAAAGATGGATCGCGTCTGGTAATCTCAACGAAAGGAATTCCGAACGTAACTGTGCTGCGTGCCAGAGAACGTCGCGAGTTATCGTCCCAATTGAGATGAAGGCATTGCCGATTGAAATATTGTCGTAGAGCTCGATCAGTCGCTCATTGTTCTTTCTCAAGGGATCGACCATCAACTCCGCGAGCACGATCTCACTCGTCGCCAGGAAAGGCTGCTTTCTGCCCTCGTTCAGTGAAATGAGCTGAAGCAGTTTGTTTGCAAGCGCATCATTGTTTTCAAAGGCATAGATGAAAATGTTGGTGTCGACATAAAGCCGGACTGCAGCCATCAATCCTCCCACTCATCGCGGAGGGCACGAACACGCGCGACAGCCTCGTCGAGGCTTGTTCCCGGCGCGTTGGCCTGAGCATCCCGCATGAGTTCAAGCAATTGTTCGCGGCCAAGGGGCCTGTTGGCCTCCTCCTCCACTGTCACTCTGACCGAGGCGCTCGGCGCTATGCCTTTTCGCAGTTCATCCGGGAGCTTCGATGCCGGGTAGTGTTCAAGGATGATCCTATTCATAACCCTTCCTTCCCCAACGTGCGGATTGACGGACTGCACGGACGCCAACACACCGTCATGGCTCCGGGTTCGCTCATATCGGCCAATTTGCTCTCCAGTGATCGAGCGATGGCTGCCACTGGTGTTTCACCGATCAAAGCCGCCGGTCACTTGAGGGTACGTCCGCTTTTGTCCGGATTGCCATTTCCGGAATATAACATGCCGAATGCCAGCCTGCATCGCCCTCATCTGAACGTCTTGCGCGGATCGAAGGCGTCGCGGGTGGCCTCGCCGACGAAGACCAGCAGCGACAGCATCAGCGAGATGACGACGAAGCCGGAAATGCCGAGCCAGGGGGCGTTGAGGTTGCGCTGCGCCTGCTTCAACAGTTCGCCCAGCGAGGCGGAGCCGGGCGGCAGGCCGAAGCCGAGATAGTCGAGCGAGGTCAGCGTCGAGATCGAGCCGCTGAGCAGGAAGGGCAGGAAGGTCAGCGTCGCCACCATGGCATTGGGAAGCAGATGCCGGAACATGATGGTGATGTTGGGCACGCCGAGCGCGCGCGCCGCATTGACATATTCGAAATTGCGGGCGCGCAGGAACTCGGCCCGCACCACGCCGACCAGCGCCACCCAGGAGAACAGCAGCATCAATCCGAGCAGGATGAAGAAGCCGGGCGGCAGGATGGCGGCGACGATCAAGAGCAGGTACAGCACTGGGATCGCCGACCAGATCTCGATGAAGCGCTGGAAAAGAAGGTCGGTCCAGCCGCCGAAATAGCCCTGCAAGGCGCCGGCCGCCACGCCGATCAGCGCCGAGCCGGCGGTCAGGATCAGGCCGAACAGCACCGATATCCTGAAGCCGTAGATGACGCGCGCCAGCACGTCGCGGGCCTGGTCGTCGGTGCCCAGCCAGTTCCAGTTGCCGACGTTGCAATTGGGGTCCGCTTCGCCTTTCGGATACTGGTTGCATCGCGTCTTCTCGTCGTAGAGCCAGGACGGCTTGGTCGGTGCTGCTTCGGGAATGGCGTTGTTGACGGTCTGGTAGGAGTAGCGCACCGGCGGCCAGACCATCCAGCCATTGGCATTGATCTCGTCCTGGATGACCGGGTCGCGGTAGTCGGTGACCGCATAGAAGCCGCCGAACTTCTCCTCGGGATAGGCGACCAGGACCGGAAACAGGATCTCGCCCTTGTAGGAGGCGATGATCGGCTTGTCGTTGGCGATCAGTTCGGAAACCAGCGACAGCACGAACAGGAACAGGAAAATCCACAACGACCAGTAGCCGCGCCTGTTGGACTTGAAGTTCTGCAGGCGCCGCTGGTTGAGCGGCGACAGAAAGGGCCGCGCGATCCGAGGCGGCGCCGTTTCGGCTGTCGCCTGCTCCATCAGACGTCTCTCCGCTCGAAGTCGATGCGCGGATCGACCCAGGTATAGATCAGGTCGGACAGCAGCCCGACGAACAGGCCAAGCAGCGAGAAGATGTAGAGATTGGCGAAGACCACCGGATAGTCGCGCTGCACCACCGAGTTGAAACCAAGCAGGCCGAGGCCATCGAGCGAAAAGATGTTCTCGATCAGCAGCGACCCGGTGAAGAATGCCGAGATGAAGGCACCGGGGAAACCCGCGATGACGATCAGCATGGCGTTGCGGAAGACGTGGCCATAAAGCACCTGCCGCTCCGACAGGCCCTTGGCGCGGGCTGTGACCACATATTGCTTGCGTATCTCCTCAAGGAAGGAATTCTTGGTGAGCAACGTCGTCGTGGCGAAGGCCGACAGCACCAGCGCCGTCAGCGGCAGGGTCATGTGCCAGAAATAGTCGACGATCCGCTGCGGCCACGACAGCTGGTCCCAATTGTCGGAGGTGAGGCCGCGCAGCGGAAACCAGTCCCAGAACGAGCCGCCGGCAAACAGCACCATCAGCAATATGCCGAACAGGAAGCCCGGAATGGCGTAACCGACAATGACGACGCCGCTGGTCCAGACGTCGAAGGTGGAGCCGTCCTTGACTGCCTTGCGGATGCCGAGCGGGATCGAGATCAGATAGGACAAGAGTGTGATCCACAGTCCGATCGAGATCGACACCGGCATCTTTTCCAGGATCAGGTCGAGCACCGAGATGTCGCGGAAATAGCTGTCGCCGAAATCGAAGCGGAGATAGTTCCACAGCATCATGCCGAAGCGCTCGAGCGGCGGCTTGTCGAAACCGAACTGCTTCTCCAGCTTCTTGATGAATTCCGGGTCGAGCCCTTGCGCGCCGCGGTATTTCGAGCCGACGTCGCCGGCGACATCGAAATTGGCGCCGCCGGCATCACCGCCGCCGCCGCCTAGGCGATCGCTGCCGCCCTGGTTGGTCAGCCTGGCGATGACCTGCTCGACCGGCCCGCCCGGCGCGAACTGGATGACGGCGAAGGATACCGCCATGATGCCGAACAGGGTCGGGATCATCAACAGGATGCGGCGCAGTATATAGGCGCCCATCAGGTTCCCTGCCTCGCTTGTGCGAAAATCTCAGCCTTTGCCAATCTTTGCCGCCTTGTCTTTGTCGAACCACCACGACGTCTCGACCGGAAAGTCGTAATCCGGCTTTTGAGCGGGAAAGCCGAACATGTCCCAGAAGGCTGCTCGGTGATTCGCCAGATGATATGTTGGAATCCAGTCTAGCCGCGCGCGCAAGACCCGATCGAGCGCGTTGAGCGCGGTTACGAGTTCGATCCGGCTCTGCGCCTTGCCGGCTGCCTCGATCAGCGCGTCGATGGCTTTGCTTTCCGTACCCGGATAGTTGCGCATCCCCGGCGTTTTCGCCATTTGGGAAGCGTAGAGAATCTCCAAACCGTCGGCGGTGGGCGTCGCTCCGATCGACCATGCGAGCATGTTGAAGTCGAAGTCGAAATTGCTCTGCCGCGCTTCAAATTGCGTCGAGTCGACCTGCCGGATCGAAGCGTCGATGCCGATCGCCTTCATATTCTCGGACCATGGCGCGAAAATACGAACGAGACCCTCGTCCTCGGCAAGCATTTCCACGCGCAGGCGCTCGCCTTTGTCGTTGAGGACGAAATTGCCCGCTCGCTTCCAGCCGCCTTCGGCAAGCAGCCTCGAAGCCTCGCGCAGCAGCTTACGGTCGTGCCCGGAACCGTCGGAGACGGGTTGCATCACCGGTTCGCCGAAGGTCTCCGGCGGCAACTCGGCTCGAAACGGCTCCAGCAGGGCCAACTCCTTGGGTGAGGGCAGGCCCTTGGCCTTGTAATCCGATCGCTCGAAGTTCGATTGCGAACGCTCGTAGGAGTCGAAAAACAGAACCCGCCTGGTCCATTCGAAGTCGAAGCAATAGGCGATTGCCCGTCTCACGCGAATGTCGCGGAACTGCGGACGGCGCTGGTTCAGCGCGACAGCCTGCATGGATGGCGTTTTCTCGCCAGGAAATTCGCGTTTGACGACCCTGCCATCCTTCAGTGCTGGAAAGTCGTAGCCGGTCGCCCATACCCGCGAGGTGAACTCCTCGCGAAAATGCGTATCCCCTTTCTTGAATGCTTCAAAGGCTGCCTGGCGATCAAGGTAGAAATCGATACGGATGCGGTCGAAATTATAACTGCCGCGGTTCACGGCCAGATCGCGGCCCCAATAGTCGGCGACGCGTTCATATTCGACAGTCTGCCCGGCCACCACCCGTCCAACCCTGTATGGTCCGGAGCTGAGCGGTGGCGTCATCGTCGAGGCGTCGAAATCATTGGCGGTGTAGAACGCTTTCGACACGATCGGCATTACGACGATCGCGAGGATATTCTGCGCGGACTGTTGGCCGTTGAAGGTAAGGTTGACTGTAAGCGGATCGATTGCGACCGCTTCTGTCATGTGCCGCAGCGCTTGGGAAAGGTTCGGATGTCCCCGGTCTTTGTAGAGGTTCAAGGCGAAGGCAATGTCGTCGGCGGTCAGCGGCGACCCGTCATGGAAGCGCGCTTGTGGCCGCAGGCTGAAGCGGTAGCCATTGCGATCCTGCGACAAGGTAACGGATTCGGCAAGCAGGCCGTAGACCGCATCCGGTTCGTCGACTGCCCTTGCCATCAGCGAATCGAAGCAGAGCTCGGTGCGCGGCGGCGAATCCCCCTTCAACACCAGTGAGTTCAGTGTGTTGAAAGTCAGGAAGCTCTGATTGAGGGTGGAGTTCGGCGGGGCGAAATTCATCCGGCCGCCCTTGGGAGCGTCCGGATTGACACAGTCGAAATGCGTGAAATCCGGCCCGTATTTGAGATCGCCAAAAGCCGACAACCCGTGCAGTTTCACGCCGGTTGGAATGGCCGCGAAAGCCCGGCCGGGCAGCAGCGCTGCGGCCGCGGCGGCACCGCCCAGGGCGAGGAAGTCGCGACGGGGCAGCGCCGCCATCAATTGCCGCTCTTGTATTTGGCCGCCAGCGCCTTTTCCTTGGCCGGGTCGATCCACCAGGAATTCTGGTCGACGCCGCTATAGGCGGGCTGCTTTTCCGGCATACCGAACTTGTTCCAGTAGGCGAGCCAGACCACGGCGCGGTAATATTGCGGCACGACGTAGAAATTCCACAACAGCACCCGGTCGAGCGCATGGGTGGCGGCAACGAGATCGTCGCGGTCGGTGGCATAAATGATCCGATCGACCAGCGCATCGACGACCGGATTCTTGATGCCGGCGTAATTGCGCGATCCCGGCGAATCGGCGGCCTTGGAGCTCCAGAAGTCGCGCTGTTCGTTGCCGGGAGAGTCCGACTGGCCGAGTATCGAGGTGACCACGTCAAAGTCGAAATGGGTGACGCGGTTGATATACTGGGTCTGGTCGATCAGGCGCAACGTGGCGTCGACGCCGATCTTGCGCAGATTGGCGATATATGGGCTGGCGATGACCTGGTCGGTGTCGTTCCAACCGAGGATCTCGAATTTGAACGGTTCGCCGGTCTTGGCGTTGACCATCTTGCCGCCCTTGATCACCCAGCCGGCCTTGGCGAACAGATCGACCGCGGCCTTCAGGTATTTGCGCTCCGCCTGCGGGGTGTCGTAGACTGGCAGCTTGAATTCCTGGGTGAAGACTTCGGGCGGCAGCTTGTCGCGGTACTGCTCCAGGATCTCCAGTTCCTTGCCTTGCGGCAGGCCGCTCGACGCCAGTTCCGTGCCCTGGAAATAGCTGCTGGTACGGGTGTTGGAACCGAAGAACAGGGTCCGGTTCATCGTCTCGAAGTCGAACGGGTACATCAGCGCGGCGCGCACCAGGCGATCTTGGAACAGCGGGCGCCTGGTGTTGAGCATGAAGGCCTGCATCGGTTCGGGCGACGCGGTCTTGAATTCCTTCTTGATGACGTCGCCGGCCTGGACAGCCGGGAAATTATAGGCCGTGTTCCAGCGTCTCGAACTGTTCTCCGGCTTGATGTCGTCCAGCCCGCCCTTGGTGAAGGCCTGCCAGGCGGCATTGTCGTCGAGAAAATAGCTGAAACGCTGCCTGTCGAAATTCTCGCGGCCAATTTTTACGGGCAGCTTGGCCGCCCAGTAATCGGGCACGCGCTGCCAGATGATTTCGGAGCCCGGCTTGAAGCTGGCGATCTTGTAGGCGGCCGATCCCAGCGGCGGCTCCTGCGTCGGTTTGGTGACGTCGCGCTTCTTGCCGCTGGCGTCCGTGCCTTCCCACCAGTGCTTGGGCAGCACGACGAGATCGCCGATGATCTTCGGTAGCTCCCGGTTGCCCTTCTGATTGAAATGGAACTCGACCTCGCGGTCGGATATGGCGACCGCGTCGGTGACGTTTTCGAAATAGCGGCTGTATTGCGGACTGTTGGCCTTCAGCACCTGAAACGACCAGATCACGTCGTCGGTGGTGATCGGCTGGCCGTCATGCCACTTGGCCCGCGGATCGAGCCGGTAGGTCGCCGAGGAATAGTCGGCCGGATATTTGTAGGCGTCGGCGATCAGCGGATGGCTGGTGCTGCCTTCGTCGGTCGCCTGCTCCATCAGCGTGTCGTAAAGCAGGCCGCCGCCGAACTGTGCAAAGCCGGCGGCCGGCGAACCCTGCACGATGTAGGGATTGAAGCTGTCGAACGTGCCCAGCACAACCGAATTCAGCGTGCCGCCCTTCGGTGCATCCGGATTGACGTAATCGTAGTGCTGGAAATTGTCGCCATATTTGGATTCGCCGATCAGCGACGAGGTCGTGCGCCATTGGTCCGCGAAGGCCACCTGCAGGCCGCTGGCAAAAGCAGCCAGCATCAGCACTGATTTCAGAAGCGTCCGCGCTCGGCCAACCGTCATGCGTTCTCCTCTTCGCGATATAGCGCCGTCACCATAGCGTCTGGGCCCAATCTAGATCATTTGGCGGCGCTGAAAACCGCAACCGAGCGGCTTTGTCGTCGCATATGCATTTTCCCAAACGAAAAAGCCGGGCTGAACCCGGCTTTTTCAAGGATTATGTCATTACAGTTTTGTTATTTTGCGGGTGCGGCCGGAGCGGCCGGAGCGGCGCCTTCTGCCGGCTTGGCAGGGGCTGCACCTTCGGCCGGCTTGGCGGGCGCGTTCTCGGCCGAGGCGCCGGGGGCCGGCAGTGGCTTCGGATTGTCCGACAGCGTGCGCAGATAGGCGATGACGTTGGCGCGGTCCTCATCCTTCGGCAGGCCGGCGAAGCCCATCGCCGTGCCCTTCACGAACTTCTTCGGCGAGGTGATGAAGTGGTTGAGATTGTCGTAGGTCCACTTCTCGCTGCCGCCCTTGGAGAACTCCTTCATGCCGGCCGAATAGGCAAAGCCCTCATGCTCGGCGACCGGACGGTCGATGATGTCCCACAGATCGGGGCCAACCTTGTTGGGGCCGCCTTTTTCGCCGGAGTGGCAGGCCTGGCATTTCTTGAAGATGGCGGCACCCGCTTCGGCGTTGGCGGTGGCCAGCAGCTCGGCGATCGGCTTGGCCTCCGCGGCGGGAGCGGCCGGGCCGCCTTCGGCGGGCTCGGTCGCCTCGATGGCGAAGCCGGGCTTTTCCGGCGTCGGCGAGGCAAACAGCGCGTCGGATACGATGCCAACGGAAAAGACAATGAACACCGTGCCGAGGAAACCGGCGAGCAGCTTGTTGACTTCGTTGGAATCCATACGCCCCAGGCTCCCTTTTCCGGCGGACCGATCCGTCCACTCCGTCCGTCGGTATCGTGAACCACCCTGCGAGGCGGTCAAATCGCGCGGAAACTAGGTCTTTTGCTCCGGCGTTGCAACACCTATAAGGGCGCTGCCAGTGAGACCTTTTGCCACTTTTGTCCCCCTCTTTTTCGAGCCTCTGCCCGCCTCATGTCCACGCTCATCCTGATCCCGGCCCGCATGGCCTCGACCCGCCTGCCGGGCAAACCGCTGGCCGACATTGCCGGCACTCCGATGATCGTCCACGTCGCCCGCCGTGCTGCCGAGGCGGGGCTCGGCCGGGTGGTCGTCGCTACCGATACGCAAGGCGTTGCGGAGGCGGTGCGCGCGCATGGTTTCGAGGCGGTGATGACGCGGGCGGACCACGAAACCGGCTCCGACCGCATCTTTGAAGCGCTGACCATTCTCGACCCTGGCAACAGCGTCGAGACCATCGTCAATGTGCAGGGCGATCTGCCGACCATCGACCCCCTTGTTATCGGTGCCGCGCTGAAGCCTTTCGAGAACGCGGCGGTGGATATCGCCACGCTCTGCGTCGAGATCGTCCGCGATGAGGAAAAGACCAATCCGAACGTCGTCAAGCTGGTCGGCTCGCCACTCTCGACGACGCGGCTCAGGGCGCTCTATTTCACCCGCGCCACCGCCCCTTGGGGCGAAGGCCCGCTCTACCATCATATCGGCCTCTATGCCTATCGCCGCGCCGCACTCGAACGCTTCGTTGCGCTAAGGCCGTCGCCGCTGGAGCGCCGCGAGCGGCTGGAGCAGTTGCGGGCGCTGGAGGCTGGCATGCGCATCGATGCGGAGATCGTGCAGTCGGTGCCGCTTGGCGTCGATACGCCGGACGATCTCGAACGCGCCAGGGCGCTCCTTTCCAACTAAGAAATTCTTCCCCCAATTCCCGAGACTCCGCGCATGCCTGAAAAGACCAACAAAATATCCTTCCAGGGCGAGCCGGGCGCCAATTCCGACACCGCCTGCCGCAACATGTTCCCTTCGATGGAGCCGTTGCCGTGCCCGACCTTCGAGGACGCCTTCAACGCCGTCGAGACCGGCAAGGCCGATCTGGCCATGATCCCGATCGAGAACACCATTGCCGGCCGCGTCGCCGACATCCATCACCTCTTGCCGGAATCGAAGCTGCACATCATCGGCGAATACTTTCTGCCGATCCACTTCCAGCTGATGGTGCTGCCGGGCGTCAGGCGCGACGAGATCAGGACCGTGCACAGCCACATCCACGCGCTCGGCCAATGCCGCAAATACATCCGCAAGAACGGTTGGAAGGCGGCGGTTGCCGGCGACACCGCGGGCGCCGCCAAGATGGTCGCCGCGATGAAGGACCGCACCATGGCCGCGCTGGCGCCGGCGCTGGCCTCGACCCTGTACGGGCTCGACATCATCGAGGAGAATGTCGAGGACACCGACAGCAACGTCACCCGCTTCGTGGTGCTGACCAAGAACAAGCAATGGGCCGAACGTCCCTCGGCCGACGCCAAGATGATGACGACCTTCATCTTCCGCGTCCGAAACGTGCCGGCGGCGCTCTACAAGGCGATGGGCGGGTTTGCCACTAACGGCATCAACATGACCAAGCTGGAAAGCTACCAGCTCGGCGCGTTTACAGCGACGCTATTCTACGCCGACATAGAGGGCCATCCCGACGATCCGCTGGTGAAGCTGGCACTCGACGAGTTGCGCTTTTTCTCGCGCGAAATGCGCATTCTCGGCGTCTATCCCGCCAGCGCCTCGCGCGAGCAGTGGAAGGTGGCGGATTAGGATCCGGTCAGGTCAGGCCGAGCTTGTTCTTTTTGGCCGGCTTGCCGCATTCGCGGCGGGCAATCGACCGGTTCATGGCGTCGATCTTGCCGCTTGCCTGGTCGGCGTCGCGCTTGGCTTTTGAGCGCATATCCGCCGTGAACGGGCCAAAGCCCGTCGCCGGGTTGGAGAAGGACGGCTTGGCGTCCACCGGCAGATGATATTGCTGCGCCAGGCCGTTTCGTTGCGCCAGCAATTGATCGCAAGGCACCTTGTCATACAGCAGCGAGGACTGGACGTTTTCGTCCTGCCGTTCGGACATCGAATTGCCGACGCAGCCAGCCATCGCCAGGCAAGATGCCAAGACCGTCATGTTCCAGCGCATGAACGTGCTCCTTGTCTTTCGCCGCTGCGGCTTCTCATGCGCAGCGGCAGAAGTCTTAGCCAGATTTTACGCTGCCGGAAAGCAAGCTTGCCACTACGGCCAGCCCTTCGACCGGTTCGCGGCGATCCTGCCGGATGATCGTTGCCTGCAGCGACAGGATCGAAAAGCCGTCGGCATCCAGAACCCGCTCTATATAGCCTTGCGAATGCGCGTAGCGGCGCGACGGCTGCAGGGCGAAGCCGGCGCGGTCAGACGATTCTCCGCCCGGGAGCGTCTCGACGGAGAACGCAAACAGACCGCCGCCGGCGAGCATTCCGGCAATCTTGTTCGCCACTCTGTCGAGTGCGCCGACATAGATGAACACATCGGCCGCCGTCACCAGATCGGCTTTCGGGCCAGAATAGCAAAAATCCTGCAGGTCCGTCTTGACGAGCAGATCGTAGAGGCCTTTGGCGCGCGCCTGCCGCAGCATGCCGGCCGAGATGTCGTAACCCTCCAGCCGATCGGCGATTGGCCGCAGCTTCTGGCCCATGAGGCCGGTGCCGCAGCCGAGATCGAGCGCCAGCGAAAACCGGCCCGGCCGCGCTGCCCGGATGGCGCGGTCGAGGCATTCGGGCAGACGGTAGCCGAGCCTGTCGACCAGCTCACCCTCGAAGCTCCCGGCATAGTGGTCGTAAAGCGTCTCGACAAAGGCGCTGGGCGGCGCCTGGGCCGCCGCTGCCCTGCCGATCAATTGCAGCTTGAGCACCGCGCCGAGCCTGTCCGCCGGGTCGAGCCGCAGTGCCGTCGTCCAGGCCTGCGCGGCACGATCGGGCGCGCCCGCCGCTTCCTGCATCTCGCCGAGGCGGAACCAGCCAGCTGGCCATTGCGGCGCCAGTTCGAGCGCGCCGAGCAGCAATTCCGCGGCTGCAGCATGATCGCCGGATCCATAGAGCATTTCGGCATAGTCGGCGCGGCGGTCGGCGTTCAAATCGCCGGACGAGGTCTGGAGCGGTTTCATCGTGATCGAGTTCCGCCGGGTGTTTGCAGCCGGCTTGCGCTCTATGCTGGAGTCAGCAGTGACTTACAACAGGCTTCCCGCGCCGGAATTAGCGCCTATCTTGGGGCCATGCGCGCCAGCGACCTGCTTCATCCCCGGCCGGAAGGGCTGTATTGCCCGCCCGGCGATTTCTTCATCGACCCGGTGCGGTCGGTCAACCGGGCGCTGATCACGCATGGCCATTCCGACCATGCCCGCTCCGGCCACCGCTCGGTGATGGCGACGCAGCAGACGCTCGATATTATGGGGCTGCGTTACGGCGAAGGTTTTGCCGGAACGACGCAAGCCGCCGTGCTCGGCGAGACGATTGCGCTTGGCGGTGTGGCCGTCAGCTTTCACCCGGCCGGCCATGTTCTGGGCTCGGCGCAGATCAAGGTCGCGCATCAGGGCACATGCATCGTCGCGTCCGGCGACTATAAGCGCCAGAAGGACGCGACCTGCGAGCCGTTCGAGCCGCTCAAGTGCGACGTCTTCATCACCGAGGCGACGTTCGGCCTGCCGGTGTTTCACCATCCGCCCGATTCCGAAGAGATCGCCCGGCTGCTGAAATCGACCGAGCAGTTTCCCGAGCGCACGCATCTGGTCGGCGCTTATGCGCTGGGCAAGGCGCAGCGTGTCATGCGGCTGCTGCGTGATGCCGGCTACGAAAAGCCGATCTACATCCATGGTGCGCTGGCCAAGCTCAGCGAATATTACCAGAGCCAGGGCATCGATCTGGGCACATTGGAACCGGCGACCGTCGAGACCGGCCAAAAAAGCGACTTTGCCGGCGCCATCGTCATCGGCCCGCCATCCGCCTTTGCCGATCGCTGGGCGCGGCGTTTTCCCGATCCGATGTCGTGCTTCGCCTCAGGCTGGATGCGCATCCGCCAACGCGCCAAGCAGGGCGGCGTCGAGCTGCCGCTGATCATCTCCGATCACTCCGACTGGGACGAGCTGACAACAACGATCAAGGAGACCGGCGCGGAAGAAATCTGGGTGACGCATGGCCGCGAGGAGGCGCTGGTGCGCTGGTGCGAACTCGAAGGCATCGCCGCCAGGCCGCTGCATCTCGTCGGCTACGAGGATGAGGGCGATTGATGGCAATTGTTGAACCACCAATCGCGGGCGCCGCGATCCTTCACACCCCCCTCTGGCCTGCCGGCCATCTCCCCCGCAAGGGGGGAGATTGGCTTCTTCGCCGCCGCGCTCATTCCTGCGACGTTCGGCGAAACCAGTCGCGACATCCGATCTCCCCCCTCGTGGGGGAGATGTCCGGCAGGACAGAGGGGGGCGCGAAGGATCGCAAACTTCCCCCCTTGGCGCCCCCATGAACCGCTTCGCCGAGCTTCTCGACCGGCTGGTGCTGACGCCGTCGCGCAACGGCAAGCTGACGCTTTTGACCGACTATTTCCGCAGCGTCGAGGATCCGGATCGCGGGCTGGCGCTGGCGGCCATTACCGGCGATCTTTCCATCGCCGCGGTCAAGCCGGCAATGCTGCGCACGCTGGTGGTCGAGCGCATGGATCCCGTGCTGTTCGGCTATTCCTACGACTATGTCGGCGACCTGGCCGAGACCGTGTCGCTGGTCTGGCCGCAATCGCCTCTCGATATTGCGAACCACGCGCCGACGCTGGCCGAGGTGGTGGCCAAGCTGCAGGCGGCAAGCCGTTCCGACGGGCCACAGGTGCTGGCCCGGCTGCTCGACAGCGCCAGCACGTCCGCGCGCTTTGCCATCATAAAGCTGGTCACCGGCGGCCTGCGCATCGGTGTCTCGGCGCGGCTCGCCAAGCAGGCGCTGGCCGATTTCGGCAAGGTCGATATCGCCGAGATCGAGGAACTCTGGCACGGGCTGACGCCGCCTTATGCGGCTCTGTTCGCCTGGCTGGAGGGCAAGGCGGAAAAACCCAGGAAGACGGCGCTGGCGCTGTTCAGGCCAGTGATGCTGTCGAACGCCGTCGGCGACGGCGACCTCGAAAAGCTCGACCCGGCCGACTACGCGGCCGAATGGAAATGGGACGGTATCCGCGTCCAGGCGGTTTGCGAAGGCGGCATTCGCCGGCTCTATTCGCGCACCGGTGACGACGTCTCCGGCGCCTTTCCGGATCTTGCCGAGGCGATGGATTTTTCAGGCGCCCTCGACGGCGAGCTTCTGGTCGGTGACCCCAGGCGGGCGACGGGCACGTTCTCGGACCTGCAGCAGCGGCTGAACCGCAAGAGCGTGTCACCCAAGATCCAGCAGCAATACCCCGCCTTCATGCGCTGCTACGATGCGCTGCAGATTGGTGACGAGGATGTGCGGGGATTGCCCTTCCGCGAACGACGCCGCCGGCTCGAGGCCTTCGTCAGGACACTCGATCCGAGTCGCTTCGATCTGTCGCCGCTGGTCGAATTCACCAACTGGCAGGCGCTGGAGGAATTGCGCCGCAAGCCGCTGCATCCGGTCATCGAAGGCGTCATGCTGAAGCGCTGGGATTCGCCCTATGTGGCCGGGCGGCCGAAGGGCCCGTGGTTCAAATGGAAGCGCGATCCGCACACGGTCGACGCCGTGCTGATGTACGCCCAGCGCGGCCACGGCAAACGCTCGAGCTTCTATTCCGACTACACATTCGGCGTCTGGTCCGGGCCGGAGGGATCGGAGGAGCTGGTGCCGGTGGGAAAAGCCTATTTCGGCTTCACCGACGAGGAACTGAGGCAAATCGACAAATATGTTCGCGACAATACGATTGAGCGCTTTGGCCCGGTGCGCTCGGTACGGGCCGACCGCAGACATGGCCTGGTGCTGGAGGTGGCGTTCGAAGGGCTTAACCGTTCGACGCGGCACAAATCCGGCGTCGCCATGCGCTTTCCGCGCATTTCGCGGCTGCGCTGGGACAAGCCGGCCGCGGAAGCCGACCGCATCGAGACGCTGCAGGCGCTGCTCGATAGTTAATGCATGTCGCGCAAAAAGTGTGCAGCGGTTTTGCGGTAACGACATGCATCAAAACAAGAACCTAAACTGCGTCGCATGAGGCCGGTCCGAACGCGACGTGCTTTACGGAACGACCGAGACGCGAATTTCGTAGATGTCGACCGACTTGCCCTGCTTGTCGAAGTCGGAATTGATGGCGATGGTGCCGGCAGCACCCGGATGCTTGTCGGGAAAGCGCACGTCGAACAGATATTCATTGCGCTCGCGACCGACGGCATAGCGTTTGCGGCCGCAGTCGCCGAGTTCGCCGAAATTGCAATCGACGGAAATCTGCGTCTCCTGGCCCTCCTCGGAGCGCGCGATGATGTCGAATGTGGCATGCTTGCCGGCGAGTTTTTCCAGCACGCCTTGCCCGACGTCGAAGCTGATGGCCGAACCGGATGCACCCGAGCGGATGCGCAGGAAGGAACCGCTTTCGTCCTGGATAACGTCGGCCTTGGCGTCCGACGGTGCATTGACCTGCGTCGGGTCGCCCGGCGAAAACACGTTGATCCAGTCGCGCGCCTGGTCCGCCTCGCCCTGCTTTGGCGGCGAAGCGGTGTTGTCCGGCGTGAAATCATCGCCGTCGACCGTTGGCGGCGCTTCTGGCGGCGCCGTGTCGAGCTCGGTCGCCGATTTGAAGACGCCGGTCTGGTTGGCGAAATAAAGGCCGATGCCGGCGGCTGCGAGCAGCGTCACGCCGAAGAAGATCGCGGTCAAAGGCAGGCGCCGCCGCCTCGCCCGCCGGTCGTCGCGGTCGGGCGTCACTTCCGCGTCGTCGGTTTCGGCTTCGGTCGGAGCCAAGGCCCCAATGTCGATCACCGGCGCCTCGGGAACAGGCGCATCGGGCATTATGTCGGGGACGACCGGCAGGACGCGCGACCGGGGCGCATCGGATTCGGGCGACTGCGGCGGACGGTCAACGACGACATCGGGCGACGGCGCGGGCTCGGCTTCGGCCGGAGGCTCCACCTCCGGTGCTGCCTCCAAACTGTCGGTCGGCGCGGCGACGGCGGCAACCGCCGGCAGGAATTCCGATTCGATTTCGGTGATCTTCGCCTGGACCGCCTTGCGGCGCTTGATGGCGACTTCCACGGTGACGTTTGGATTGGCCTGCAGGGCACGGTCGAGTGCCGCGAAAGCCGATCGGTAGACCCGCTCGCGAAACGCCCGGTCGTCGGCATTGCCTTTCTCAAAGGCGTTGCGGATCGCTTTTTCGATCGCGTCCAAACGAATTCCCTCTGCAATTCCACTCACATTGTCATGATCGTTAGCCGCAGGCGACCAATCAATCAACAAGCGAGCGGCTGCATTCTGCCTTGCCGAGGGATACAAAGCTCATTTCGGCGGTTTTCGGTAAAGAAATCAACCTTTTTCGCTGATTTTTCCGTCACGGCCCCGACGTGACGGACGGGGCGGCCTGCCGATACGGCATCGCATCGGCGCGGCGGCTGCCCTTGCGCCCGGCCTGGGACGGAGACGAATTGCTCGTCCTGAATTCGCGCAGCCATCTTGAATTCGCGGCCGGTTGCGTCTATCACCCAGCCCATCTTGGAAGCACGGCTTCCCGGGCCGCTTTAGCTCAGTTGGTAGAGCACATCATTCGTAATGATGGGGTCGCGTGTTCGAGTCACGCAAGCGGCACCAGTTATCCTTGGAATTGCCGGCAAATTTAGCCTGTCTGTTAGAAAGTTATTTGGACGCAAGCCCAAATAAGCGAAATCCATGTCCGTAACCGACACGTCGGGCAGTCCGGATTTCCAGGGTGCCCTTCGTAGACTGCCGCGTCGAAGGCGACATGGACGACAGACTGAGTTGCAGCCGGGTCGAAGGAGCGCCTCACCTCACCGGATTGTCGCCCAGCGACGCCACGGTCTTCAGCGCGCCGTCGAGCATGTCGCCCTTCTCGTCCTTCAGCGCCGCTTCGCGCAGGCGCCGGATCCAGTCGGCGGCGTCCGGGCGGCCCTTGACCAGGTCGAGCGCCGACAGCACCCGGTCGAATTTCGACTGCGCGCGGGCGTGGGTGTCGCTGTAACCCTTGATCAGCCGGCGGCAGTTGAGGATCTCCGTACCAAGCGCGTAGTCCTGGCCGACTTGGCCCAGCGCCAGCGCATACCAGCGATCGAGATGCGCGGTCTCGACCTTGTGGCGCAACAGGCGGCGGCGCCAGCGGCGCAGGCCGCCGATGAACCACAAAGCGGCAAAGCCGGCGAAACTGTCGGTGCGGATGTGGCGGCCGCGATTGATGCGGCGGTCGAGAAAGGCGGCGAGCTTCGGCCGGTCCTCGATGTAGCTGCCGAGCCCGGCCGGCAGCGTGCCGCAGAATTCCTCGATGCGTGGATGGAAATATTCGGTCACCTGCAGGACTGAGCCTTGCTTGACACCGACTTCGCGGCGTACGCGCTGGTCGCGCGTCGAGCGTGTCTTCAGATCGGCGACGCGGATCATGTCGTCGTAGCACATGGCGTTGGCCAGATGCTTGGCCGCGGCGATCGACAGCACGTAGTCGTGGTCGGCATTGTCCAGGACGACCGCCCGGTCGAGCCGGTCGAGATACTCGCCGCCATAGGCGACGTCCTGGTAGTCGACGACTTTTTTCAGGCCGCGAAGCGCCATGTCGTGCACGGGTAAAGGCAAAGCAGCGACGCGCGCCGCCAGTTGTTGCCAGCCCTTCAACAGGCTTTCCGGGCCGCTGACATTTGTCGCCGCGGCCGAGCGGGTTTCAGCGGCCGCCGGCTGTGCAGTCTTGTCGCCCGAAGGCGCACTCGCGATGGCGCGCGCCCGATCGTAGGCGGCGGCGAAGGCGGCGAGGCTTGCCTTGACGCCGCGGCCGCCGGCGCCGATGGCCTGCTCATAGCTCTCGCGTGTGAACGGCAAGGCATCGGACCCGGCCAGCGCGCCGAGCAGGCTGGCCGAGATCATCGAGCCGTTATCCACGGCGATCTTCTCCATGTCGAAGGCGATGAAGCGCTTGGCCGCGGCTTCAGCCGTGGCATGCACCTTCGAGGACGATGCGCGGCCGTCGCCGGGTTCGATCTTCTCGGAGACCGCTGCGATGCGGTGCGACGAGGCGATCAGCGTGGTGCGCTCCGGCGTGACGAACCCGCGGATGATGGCGCGGCCGGCTTCCATCAGTTCGGCGGCGATCAATATATCGACGTCGCCCTGCGACGGCGACAGCGCGAAAACCGGCAGCCGGCCGGTGTCGCGGCACATTTCGACATAGTAGATGGTGGCGCCGGTGCGCTGGGCGACGCCCGCAACCGAGGTCGATTGGGCGACGTAGCCGTTGCGCTCGGCGACGTCGGTGATCCAGTCGGCCAGCACGCCGCCGCCCTGGCCGCCGACCGCCAGCACGGCAAGCTTTATGACGCGCCCGTCGTCCAGCGCGCCGGCCTTGGAACGGGTTGATGGGACAGCGTCAAGCATCGGCAAATATCAGCCGCCGGCTTTCACGGCGGCGCTGCAAGAGGCGGATCGTGGCGCGCCGCGCGGCTTCAAGGAAACGGTCCCAGCGGCTCGGATTGTGCACCACGTCGGCGCGGTAGAAGGACGGGCACAGCACCGCCGCATCGGCGACCTCGCCGCAATTGCCGCAGCCGACACAGCTCTGGTCGATATGCGCCACCGGATCGTCACGCAACGGGTCGTCCAGCGATTTCACCGAAAGCGACGGGCAGCCGGAGAGCCGCATGCAGGCATGGTCGCCGGTGCAGATATCCTCGTCGACGCCGAATTTCGGCTTGACGATGCGTGTCCCGCCCTTGATCGCCTTGTCGACCAGCGGCTTTTCGCGGCGCTGCCGGTTGAGCATGCATTCGGACGAGGCGACAATGACTTTCGGGCCCTTCTCGTCCGTCGTCAGCGCCTCGCGCAGCGTGTCTTGCATCTTGGTTACGTCGTAAGTGCGGTCGATGTGGCGCAGCCATTTGACGCCCATGCCCTTCACCGCCTCGGTGATCGGATGCTTGGTCGACTTGGTCTTGTTGCCGGCGCGGGAGGAAAGGATATCCTGCCCTCCCGTCGCCGCCGAATAGAAATTGTCGACGATGACGATGACGCCATCGTTCTTGTTGAACACGGCATTGCCGATCGAGGACGTCAGGCCGTTGTGCCAGAAGCCGCCGTCGCCGACGAAGGAGATCGAGCGGCGCTTGGCATCGGGCGAGTTGAACGCCGAGGCCGAGGCCGGCCCCAGCCCGTAGCCCATGGTGGTGGCGCCGAGCTCGAAAGGCGGCATGATCGAGAACAAATGACAGCCGATGTCGGAGGCGATGTGGTGCTTGCCCAGCTCCTGCTCGACCAGCTTGGTGGCGGCGAAGATCGGCCGCTCCGGGCAGCCGACGCAGAAGCCGGGCGGCCGGCCCGGGACGACGTTGATCAGGTCGGCCGTGTCGAGCCCGTCGCCGATCTTGTTGGGCGCGCGGACCTCGCTTGGCAGCAGATGCGGGATGGTGGCGCGCAGGAACGATCCGATGCCGTCGAGCATCACCTGGCCGGTATATTCGCCGGCCATAGGCAGATGTTCCTTGCCGACGAGCTTGGTGCCGCGGCCGGCCTTGTGCAGCATCGCGGCAAAGGCCTGTTCGATGTAGTTGGGCTGGCCTTCCTCGACGACGAGCACGGCGTCCTTGCCTTCGCAGAAGGACAGGAATTCGTCATCGACCAGCGGGTAGACGGCGTTCAGCACATAGAGCGGCACGTCGGTGTTGCCATAAGTGTCGGCGAGGCCGAGCCGCTGCAGCGCCCGGATGACCGAATTGTACATGCCGCCCTGCATGACGATGCCGACCGAGCCGTGCTCCGGGCCGAAAAACTCGTTGATCTTGCTGGTGCGGATGAAATCGACCGCCGCCGGCCAGCGTTTCTGCACCTTTTCTTTCTCATGCAGGAAGGACGCGGGCGGCAGCACGATGCGGCCGGTGTCGCGGCGCGGCGCCTCGAGCGCATCGGCCACCGTCATCGCCGGGCGCTTGTTGTCCTTGGCGATGAAATGGCCGTGGACATGGCAGCAGCGAATCCGGACCTGCAGCATGACCGGCGTGTTGGAAACCTCGGACAGCTCGAAGCCGTCCTCCACCGCCTTGACGATCGACGGCAGGTTCGGGCGCGGGTCGAGCAGCCAGACCTGGCTCTTCATGGCGAAGGCGTGGCTGCGCTCCTGCATGATCGAGGAGCCTTCGCCGTAATCCTCGCCGACGATGATCAATGCACCGCCGGTGACGCCGCCGGAAGCGAGATTGGCGAGCGCGTCGGAGGCGACATTGGTGCCGACCGTCGACTTGAAGATGGCCGCACCGCGGATCGGATAGTGCACCGATGCCGCTAGCATGGCGGTGGCGGTGGCTTCCGAGGCGCTCGCCTCGAAATGCACGCCGAGCTCGCCCAGAATATCCTGCGCGTCGGCCAGCACGTCCATCAAATGGCTGATCGGTGCACCCTGATAGCCGCCGACATAGCCGACGCCGCATTGCAGCAGCGCCTTGGTGAGGGCGAGAATGCCTTCGCCGGAAAACTCCTCGCCGGCGCCGAGCCTGAGCTTTTCGACTTCCTTGGCAAAAGACCGTTCGGCCATTTTGGACTCCTTCCGTTGCCGCCGGGATCCGGCGGCGCGTAAGCTTAGATGTCGTGCTTGCGAATGTTCTTCAGCATCTTCTGCAATGTCGCGATCAGCGCCGCGTATTCGGCATCGTCGACATCGTCGAACATTGCCTCGAAAGCATCGTGCATGGCCGGCCAGGCGCGCGCGAACTCGGCGCGGCCATCGTCGGTCAGGAACACATGGCGGATACGGCTGTCGGTGACCCCCTGCTCGCGCCGAACAAACCCTTGCCCCTCCAGCGTGTCGAGCGTGCGGCTCAAGGTCGACTGCTCGATGACGGTATAGACCGAGAGATCGTTGACGGTGACGCCATCGGTGACCGACAACACGGCGAGCGTGCGCACCTGCGGAATGGTCAGGCCTTGCTTGCGGAAATTGTCGCGCAGCGTGGCGTTGTAGCGGCCCATGATGCGGTTCATCAGATAGGGCGCGAACTGCTGCAGGCCGATCTGGCCCAAAGTCGAGATGCGCTGGCGTTTTTCAACCTTCTGTTCCATCACAGCCTCCCCGCCACGAGAAAGCCGGAGCCGCCGCCCAAGCCAGCACCCGGATGGGTCGAGGCGCCGATGTGGTAGAGACCCCTGACCCCGGTTTCGTGATTGCGGCTCGTCTTGAGCGGCCGCCACAGAAACGACTGGTCGATGGTCGAGGAACCGCCATAGGGGTCGCCGCCGACCAGATTGATGTTCATCGCTTCCAGGTCAGCCGGCGAACAGGCGCGGCGCGCGATGACGCTGTTCTTGAACCCATCGATATGGCTGGCGAGGATCGCTTCGGCACGGTCGGCGTAGGCTTCGCGCAGCGCCTCGGTCCAGCGACCGTCTGCCGGTGTTTGCAGTTTGCCGGCGGCATCGCCCTTGATATGGCGTGGCGCCTCGGGCAGTTGCAGCCACAGGATCGCCTTGCCGTCCGGGCAGCGCGATGGGTCGAGCGCGTGCGGCTGGCCGACGCAGATGGTCGGCACCTCCGGCAGCATGCCGCGCACGGCTTCGTTGCAGGCCTTCGAGACGCCGTCGAGCCCCGGTGTCAGATGCAGCAGCGCGACCTTGTCCAGGCCCTCGCCGCGCCATGCCGGCGGCTTGTCCAAGGCGTAGTGGATCTGGAAATCGCCCTTGCCATAGCGGTATTTTTGCGCTGCCTCGACGTCGGCTTTCGGCGCCGCGTCGCCGAGCAGCCGCTCGTAGAGCTGGGTCGGCGTGACCGAGCAGATGACGCTCTTGTTCACGCTGATCGTTTCGCCCGAAGCCAGCCGCACGCCGGCGGCGCGGCCGCCGCTTTGGACGATGGCCGCGACGTCGGCGCCGGTGCGGATTTCGCCGCCACGTTCCCTGATCAGGGCTTCGAAGGCAGACAGCAGATTCCTGGCGCCGCCCTTGACGATCGGCGCGCCGGCCGCTTCAAGCGCGAAGGCGATGACCTTGCCGATCTGGCCGGAGAACGCGTCCTCAGGCCCGAGGCCGGCATGCAGCACCCAGGGCGCCCACAGCGCGCGCATGGTTTCCGACTGGTAGGTGCTTTCCAACCAACCGCGCGCCGGCACCAGCGCGCTGCCGAGAAAGGCGGCAAGGCCGCGCGGGCCGCGCCGCCAGGCTTCGCCCGCCAGCAGCTTTGCCGTCGGGTAAGACCACAGGCTTCCGCCGAGCAGACCGAACAGCAGGCCAGCATTGCGCTCGATCTCGCCGACATCATTTGCGTGCCGGTCGCCGTCGCCCGCGGCAAGCGCATTGGCCGCCGTGACATTGGCGATACGATCGGTGCGCAGGATGGCGTGGCTGCCGTCCGGGCGCAGCACGCCGGTCGGCGTGGAGGTGTTGCAAAACTCCAGGCCGTGCCGCGCCAGATCCTTGCCCAGCGCCGCATAGGCCGGCGAGGTGATGAACAGGACAAAGGTCGTCGCCATCACGTCGTGGATGAAGCCGGGCGCGGTGATTTCCTCGGTGCGCATGCAGCCGCCGATGCGGTCGTTGCGCTCGAGCACCAGCACCTTCGCCCCCTTGCCGCCAAGCATCGCCGCGCAAACCAGCGCGTTGATGCCGCTGCCGACGATGACGTGATCGATATCGCTCATCGAGGGTTGCTCCTAACCGGCAGGAGTTCAATTGCAGAGATTGGCGCTCTACGGCGCCCCCCTCTGTCCTGCCGGACATCTCCCTCACTTGGCGGGAGAACGGCTGTCACCGCGGCCTTCGCCACTCTCCTACGTCGCAGGAATGAGCGAGGCGCCGAAACTGCCAATCTCCCCCCTAGAGGGGGAGATGTCCGGCAGGACAGAGGGGGGCGCCGTAGAGCGGCAGCCTTGCCAAGCTGCCACTCTCTACCCATCATCACGATATTGCCTGCAAGCATGATCTTCTCCCGAAGACCGCCAGTTGCCCTATTGTCTCGGCACGAGCGCCAGTGCGCGGATCGGGCTGCCGGTGCCGTGCTCGATCTTGAGCGGTGCGGCGATCAGGATCGCGCCCTTCGGCGGCAGCCGGTCGAGGTTGCACAGGCTGGCGAGCCCATAGCGGTTGGCCTTGTGCATCAGGCTGTGCGCCGGGAATGGCGGCTCCATTCCCCCTGCTTTGCCAGCATCCGTGCCGATCGTCTCGCTGCCCCAGCCCCTGACGTCCTTGCTGATCAGATACTGGATGGCCTCGGCCGTCGGTCCGGGCGTGTGCGGTCCGGTCTCATTGGCGTTGAGGAACTCGGCTTCCGAGCCGTTGCGCTTGTACCAGTCGGTGCGCATCACCACCCATTCGCCCGCGTTGATAGCGCCATGTTCGGCTTCCCAGGCCTTGATGTGGTCGACGGTGAGCAGGAAGTCGTGATCGGCGGCGGCTTGCTTCGAGCAGTCGATGACATTGACCGGGCCGACGAAATTCTGAACCGGAATGGTGTCGGTGGCACCGTCCGGATAATCCTTGCCGGTGATCCAGTGCTGCGGCGCGTCGAAATGCGTGCCCGAGTGTTCGCCGAGCTTCAGCCAGTTCCAGGCCCACCACGGACCGTTCTTGTCATAGTGGGAGATGGCGTGGATCTCGACCTTCGGCGTGTCCACCGCCAGCTCCGGCGGCAGCTTGATCAGCGGCGTGTTGGGCCCGAGCGGCGCCGTCAGGTCGACCACCTGGATGGCGCCTGAAAGAAGCTGGCCGGCGACGTCGCCGAGGAGTTGTTGTGTGTCCATGGTCTCTGTTCCCTCTTTCTCGATGGTGCTGAAGGCTCTCGCGGCCCTTAATATCCTACTAGACGAAAACATATGCATCTGCAATTATCTTTAAGCATAAAGGAAATGGGACGGGGCGTGAGCGAGTTCGACGCCATATTTGTCGGAGCAGGCCACAACAGTCTGGCATGCGCCGCGCATCTGGCGCTCAAAGGCTGGAAAACAGCGGTTTTCGACCGCAATCCAACGATCGGCGGCGCCGTCCAGACGCGTGAATTCACGCTTCCAGGCTTCCGGCACGATTTCGGTGCAATGAATCTGGGCCTGTTCGCCGGCTCGGCCTTTCACAAGAAATATGCAAATGAATTGAAAACCCACGGGCTGGAATTCGTGCCGGTGGCCGACTGTTTTGCCAGCGCCTTCCCCGACGGTCGCTGGTTCGGCGTCAGCAGCGACCTGGAGAAGACCACTGGACGGATGACCGCCTTCTCCGCGACCGACGCAGCCACATGGCGCCGTCTGGTTGCGGCATTCCCGGCGGAGGCCGAGCATTTGTTGCGGCTGCTGGGCTCGCCGATGAGTGGGCGTGCGCTCGCCGGCACGGCCTGGAAGCTCTGGCGCAAGAAGGGTATTGGCGGCGCGCTCGATACCGGCCGATTACTGCTTTCCTCACCCCGCGCGTGGCTCGAGCAGACTTTCGAGTCACCGCATGTCAGGGCGACGCTGGCCACCTGGGGCATGCATCTCGATTTCGCGCCTGACATCGCTGGCGGCGCGGTGTTCCCTTACCTCGAATCCATGGCCAACCAGTGCTTCGGCATGCTGCTCGGCAGAGGCGGCGCCGACACGATCATCCGCGCTTTGTCGGGCATGCTCACGGCCGCCGGCAGCAAGATCGTCACTGGGGCTGATGTCGCCGAGATCACGGTTTCGGCCGGCAAGGCGACCGGCGTGCGGCTCGCTTCCGGCGAGACTCACACCGCCGCCAGGGCCGTCATCGCCGGTGTCGCGCCCAAGGCGCTGACCGGGAAACTGCTGCCCAATGGATCGGGCGACGCCGGCTTCGACACGGCCATGAAAAAATTCCGCCACGCGCCGGGCACGATGATGATCCATCTGGCACTCGACGATTTGCCGGACTGGCGCGCCGGCGCCGAGCTTCGGCAGTTCGCCTATGTGCATCTCTCGCCGTCGCTCGACGCCATGTCGCGAACCTATCAGCAGGCGATGGCAGGCATGCTGCCGGACGAGCCGGTGCTGGTCGTCGGCCAGCCGACGGCGGTCGATCCGTCGCGCGCGCCGGACGGCAAGCATGTGCTCTGGGTGCAGGTGCGCATGCTGCCGGCCGAGATTGTGGGCGATGCGGCGGGCATGATCGCACCGGCCCACTGGGACGAGGCTAGGGAGCGCTACGCCGAGCGCGTCCTCGACATTATCGAGCGCTATGCGCCCGGCCTTCGCCGGAAGATCCTCGGC
The DNA here is from genome assembly GCF_040319475.1 of Mesorhizobium sp. M0904. Classification (NCBI taxonomy): domain Bacteria; kingdom Pseudomonadati; phylum Pseudomonadota; class Alphaproteobacteria; order Hyphomicrobiales; family Phyllobacteriaceae; genus Mesorhizobium; species Mesorhizobium sp. M0904. The sequence continues at coordinate 196,061 of NZ_JAMYOC010000004.1, forward strand.
CGCGCCGTGTTCTCGCCCATCGACCTCGAACGCGAGAACCCCAACCTGGTCGGCGGCGACCAGGTCTGCGGCAGCCATCATCTGGCGCAGAATTTCCTGTTCCGGCCGGCGCGCGGTTACGCCGGCTGGAACACGCCGATCGGCAATCTGCACCTGACCGGGGCGGCAACATGGCCGGGCGCCGGCACCGGGGCGGCGTCGGGCTTCATGCTCGCACAACAACTTGGCGGGAGGTAGGCTCCATTTTTCATCCAGGGTGAAGGAGGACAAGGCGCGGTTGCCCAAGGAGCCTGAACCCACCGATTGACAACGACACCGCGCATAAAAGCAACAGGGGAACGACCATGACAATCAACAGACGAGAATTGCTCGGATACGGCGCGGCCGCACTTGGCGCCACGGCGCTCGGCCTGCCGCAAATCGCCAAGGCTGCCGGCGAACTGACTATCGCCTACAACGTCAACCTGCCGTCCTGGGACCCGACCACCGGGCCTTCGGCGGTCAACCCGACCATCCAGGGTCTCTACCAATCGGTGTTCGACCAGTTCATCCCGCAGAAGCCGGATCTTTCTTTCGCGCCCGGCCTGCTCACCGAGTGGGGCTGGAACGAGGATCGCAGCAAGATCATGATGACGGTGCGCGAGGGCGTCACCTGGCATGACGGCTCGCCGTTCACGGCCGAAGACGTGGTCTGGTCGCTGCAGCGGGCGGGCGATGAAAAGACCGGCAACCCGATCCAGTTCGTCTGGAAGAACGTCAACAACTTCAAGATCGACGGCAACAAGATCACCGGCGACGTCGTGCAATTCGACCCGGTGTATTTCAAATGGATGTCGTTCCTCACCGGCTACATCATGCCGAAGGCGTATTACGAAAAGGTCGGAGCCGAGGGTTTTGAGAAAGCCCCGATCGGCACCGGGCCCTATATGGTCGACAAATTCGAGCGCAACGCCTTCGTGCGGCTCAAGGCCAACCCGAACTACTGGGGAGGCAAGCCGGCCTTCGAAAACGTAGCCATCAAGTTCGTCACCGATGCGGCGAGCCGCGTCGCCGAGATCGAGTCCGGTTCCTCGCAGGTGACTCTCGAACTCCCCTATGAGGAATATGACCGCCTGATCGGCAAGGACGGACTTGCCGGCTCATGCAAGAATGTTTCCGACATCGGCATGATCTTCTTCAACGACATCGACGTGATGCTGGACAAGAACGTGCGCCAGGCAGCGGTGATGGCCGTCGACAAAAGGCTTTTGGTCGACCGGCTGCTGTGCGGTTACGGCCAGCCTATCGATACGCTGGAGACGCCGGAATACGCCGCCTACGATGCGTCGATCAAGGCCGAACATAACCCGGAAAAGGCCAAGGAATTGCTGGCCGCCTCCGGCTATTCGCCGGAAAAGCCGGTCAAGTTCACGATACAGACGACCAAGGGCTTCAAGCCCAAGGACTACGAGATGATCCAGGCGATCGTCGGCATGTGGCGCAAGGTCGGCATCGAGGCGACGATCGAGGTCTACGAGATCGCCAAGCACTATGAGTTGCGCGCCGCCGACGAGCTGGCGCCGGCCGCCTTCTACAATTGGGGCAACGCCATCGGCGACCCGACCACCTCGACCGGCTTTGCCATGTATGGCCCGAGCCCGCATTCGGTGTGGGACAGCCAGGATCTGATCGACATGATCAACCCGCTGTGGGGCGAGAAGGACGAGGCCAAGCGCATTGCCGGCTGGAAGGCCGTCGACAAGTACATTGCCGAGCAGGCCTATGTACTGCCGCTGATCCAGTATGCGCAGCCGATCGTGCATGCCAAGGGCGTCAATGTCGTGCAGCATGTGTCGGGCGCGCTGTTGCCGGCGCTGATGAGCCCGGCCTGAGACAGTCTTCGGCTTGCCGCGCGCCGTCCGGAACGACGGCGCGCATTTTCTGTCACGGGCGACCATGCTGCTGCAAAGATTCCTGATCCGTCTTCTGACGATGGCGATCACGCTCTTCGGCGTGGCCGTCGTCGTCTTCGTCGTCATCCGTGTCGCGCCAGGCGATCCGATCGCGATGATGCTGCCGCCCGGTGCAACCGATGCCGACATCGCGCGTCTGCGCGCGCTTTACGGGCTGGACAAGACCATCGTCCAGCAATTTTTCATCTGGCTGGCAGGTGTCGTCAGGGGCGATTTCGGCACTTCGATTTCGCTCCGGCAGGATGTTCTGGGCCTGGTCTTCAACCGCCTGCCGGCGACGCTGGAACTCGCGATCATCGCGCTCTTGATGGCGCTGGCGATCGGCGGCACGACGGCGATCCTCGGCGCGCGCGAACGCGGCACCGCAGTCGAGGCTGGCATCGACATCGCCAGCGGTGCGGCGCTCTCGATTCCCGATTTCCTGTGGGGTTTGGTGCTGATCCTTTTGTTCGGCGTGCTGGTGCCGGTTTTCGACATTTCCGGCCGGGTGTCGCCGCAACTCGATCTGCCCTTCGTCACGCAGTTCTATCTGTTCGAGAGCATCGTGCGGCTGCGCTTCGACCTGACCAAGGATCTGCTGGCGCATATGCTGATGCCGGCCGTGGCTCTGGCGCTGCCACTCGCCGCGATCATCTCGCAGCTGCTGAAACAATCGCTGAAGGAAGTGCTCGACCTCGACTATGTCGTGCTGGCGCGGGTAAAGGGCTTTTCGGAAACGCAGGTCATCCTGCGCGAGGCGTTGAAGAACGCCGCCCTGCCGACGCTCACTCTGGTCGGCGTGCAGTTCACCTTCCTGATCGGCGGCACGGTCATCGTCGAGCGGCTATTTTCCTATGAGGGTCTCGGCAACATGGCGATCGATGCCGTCATCAACCGCGACCTGCCGCTGATCCAGGGCATCGTGCTGGTGTTCGCGCTGTTGTTCGTGCTGATCAACCTCAGCGTGGACATGATGTATGCGCTGCTTAATCCGAGGCTGCGCCATGGATGAGGCCCGCATTTCAAGACATGGCTCGCGGGCACGCCTGTGGCTGGCCGGCGGCTGGCTGCTGATTGGGCTGCTGGCCGCGATTTTTGCGCCGTTGGTCGCGCCGCAGGACCCACTGGCGCAGGATTTGATGCTGGAGCGGCTGCCGCCGTTCTGGCTGAGCGGTGCTGAGCCCGGCTACTGGCTCGGCACCGACAGCCTCGGCCGCGATCTTCTGTCACGGCTGATCTTCGGTGCCCGCATCGCCTTCATCGTCGCCTTCGCGGCAGCCCTTGCCGCCTGCCTGGTCGGCTCGACGCTGGGGCTGATCGCCGGCTATTTCGGCGGCTGGGCCGACCGCATCATCTCGCGTATCGTCGATGTCTGGATGGCGTTTCCGCCGGTGCTGTTTGCCATCCTTCTGGTCGCTGTGCTCGGCACCGGCTTGAGCTCGGTTATCATTGCCATTGCCGTCATCGACTGGACGCGCTTCTGCCGGGTGATCCGCGCCGAGACGATGGGCCAGTCGCGCATGGACTATGTCGACAACGCCCGCATCGCCGGTTACGGCCGCATCGGCATCATGCTGCGCGAAGTGCTGCCCAATGTGGTGCCGTCGATCGTGGCGCTGCTGTCGCTGGAGATGGGCATTGCCGTCATCGTCGAGGCGATCCTGTCCTTCGTCAATCTATCGATCTCGACCGACGACCCGACCTGGGGCGGCATCATCGCAGAGGGTCGCCTATCGATCCATCAGGCCTGGTGGGTGCTGGTGTTCCCGCTGGTCACCCTGATCCTCACGGTGCTGTCGTTCAGCCAGCTCGGCGAAGGTCTCAGGGCACGTTTCGATCCGGTGCTGCGATGAACGCGCTGGCGAAATCCTGCCTCGACATACGCGACCTTAGCGCGGTGCTGCCTAATGGCTTGCGCGTGTTGCGCTCGGTATCGCTTTCCGTTCAACCCGGCGAGGTCCGCGCGCTGGTCGGCGAGAGCGGCGCCGGCAAGACGATGATCGGCAAGGCGGTGCTCGGCGTGCTGCCACCCAGCGTGCGCATTGTCGAAGGCGACATGCTGCTCGAGGGCGAGGACCTCGGCAAGCTTCAGCCGAAGGCAAGGCGCACGCTGATCGGCGCGCGCACCGCGCTGATCCCGCAGGACCCGCTGACCGCGCTCAATCCGTCACGGCGAATCGGCCCACAGATGACCGACCGGCTGGTGCGCATCCTCGGCTGGAGCGGTGAGAAGGCCGATACACGCATCCGCCAATTGCTGGACGAGGTGCAGATCCGCGACCCCGAGCGTGTCCTCAAATGCTATCCGCACGAGCTGTCCGGCGGCATGCGCCAGCGCGTGCTGATCGCCGCGGCGTTCGCAGCCGAACCAAGGCTGATCGTCGCCGACGAGCCGACCACGGCGCTCGACGTGACCGTGCAGATGCAGATCTTGCGGCTGATCGCGCAATTGCAGCGCGAGCATGGCACGGCGATCCTGTTCGTTACCCACGATCTCGGCGTCGTCGCCAAGATCAGCCAGAAAGTTTCAGTGCTCTACGCCGGCAAGGTGGTGGAGGAGGCCGAGACGGCTGCTCTCTTCGCTGCCCCGCAGCACCCCTATACGCGGGCGCTGATGGCCGCGACGCCGCGCTACACCGATCCCCTCGCTTCGCTGAAACCCGTGGACGAGGCGGTACTGGCCGGGCTAGCCGCGGAGATCGCCGCCGCCGATCAGGCCTGGAGGCACCCGCATGGCTGAGCCGCTGTTTTCCGTGCGCGGGCTGAAGGTTGCCTTACCCGACATGTCGCGCAAGCCGTTGTTTGGCCGCGCTCCGCTGGCCGAGATCCTGAAAGGCCTGGACTTCGATCTGCCCAGGGGATCGGTGACCGGCATCGTCGGCGAATCCGGGTCGGGGAAATCGACGCTCGGCCGCGCGCTGGTGCGTCTGCTGGAGCCCAGCGCCGGCAGCGTCAGCTTCGACGGCCGCGACATCACGCATCTGCCTGAGGCGGAGCTACGGCCCGTGCGCCGCGATCTGCAGATGATCTTCCAGGACCCGATGTCGTCGCTTAACCCACGCCGCACCATCGCCAGCATCATCGCCGCACCACTCAAACAGAATGGCCTCGGCGACAATCTGAAAGCCCGAGTTGCTGAAGCGCTTCAGCGCGTCGGCCTGCCTCAAGGCTTCGCCAGCCGCTATCGTCATGAATTGTCGGGCGGCCAGCGCCAGCGCGTCGGCATTGCTCGCGCGCTGGCGCTGTCGCCGAAATTCGTGCTGGCCGACGAAATCGTCTCAGGCCTCGACGTGTCGACGCAGGCACAGATCCTGACGCTGCTGGAAAAACTCGCCGCCGAGATGGGCCTGACCGTTGCCTTCATCAGCCACGACCTGTCGGTGATCCGGCGGCTCTGCCGGCAAGTGATCGTCATGCGCGAAGGCGCGATCGTCGAAGCCAGTGCGACGGATACTTTGTTCGAGAAGCCGCAGCAGGCTTACACGCGCGACCTCCTTGCCGCCATTCCGCTGCCCGAGATCGATGACGCCTGGCTGCTTCCCGCCGCAAAGGCGCCGGGATGAACACATTCCTACTCGCACACCGAAGAGCGGGCCTCGGACGTGCGCCGACAAGTCAGCTCGCGAAACGGAGGAGAACTGGAATGAAATACGCAATCAGAAACACGATGCTTGCCGCCGCTCTGGCCGGCTCGATGGGAGCAGCCTCGGCTGATTCGATACCCGGCATGCGTGGCCACGACCACACCGGCGTCACCGTCCCCGACATGCAGCAGGCCGTCGAGTTTTTTACCGAGGTGGTCGGCTGCAAGAAGGCGATGTCGTTCGGCCCGTTCGCCGACGACAAGGGCACGTTCATGCAGGATCTGCTGGGCGTCGATCCCAAGGCAGTGATCGAGGAGATCACCCTGGTCCGCTGCGGACACGGGTCGAACATCGAGCTGTTCAGATATACCGCGCCGGACCAGAAGGACCTGACGCCTCGCAACAGCGACATAGGCGGCTTCCACATCGCCTTCTATGTCGACGACACCGCCGCCGCAAAAGCCTATCTTGACGGCAAAGGCGTCAAGACGCGGATGGGGCCGCTGCCGGTTACCGAAGGCCCGGCCGCCGGCCAGACCATCCTCTACTTCCAGGCGCCCTGGGGCTTGCAGTTGGAAGCGATCAGCTATCCCAATGGCATGGCCTATGAAAAAGATGCGGAGACGGTGCTGTGGAGCCCGAAGAACCCGGAGAAATAGCCCGGAGCTTTCCTGGCCCGCGCAAGCCGACTGCCGGCAGACTTGGTTTCTGAGGCGGATTGTTTCAATCCTGAAACTTCAAGCTTGAATTAATATACTTCAGGCGTAAACTCGACAGACAGAAGCGAAGAGGAGATCGCACGATGAAAGTTGCGGTTCTCGGTGGCGGACCAGCCGGGCTCTACTTTGCAATCTCGCTGAAGCTCAGGGATGCCGCGCATGAGGTCACGGTATTCGAGCGCAACCGTGCCGATGATACATTCGGCTGGGGCGTCGTGCTGTCGGCCGAAACACTGGAGAACCTGACCAAAAACGACCCGGTCAGCGCCGTCTGGATCCGCAAGCATTTCGCCTATTGGGACGATATCGCCGTCATCCATGACGGCGTGCGAACGGTCTCGACCGGTCATGGCTTTTGCGGCATCGGCCGCAAGCGGCTGCTCACCCTGCTGCAACGGCGGGCGCGCGAGCTCGGCGTCAAGCTGGTCTTCGAAACCGACATCGCCGATCCAAAGCCGTTTATCGAGACGCACGACCTGGTTGTCGCCGCCGACGGGCTAAACTCGAAAGCGCGGGGCACCTTCGTCGACGTGTTCAAGCCCGATATCGACATCCGTAAATGCAAGTTCGTTTGGCTCGGCACCCACCAGAAATTCGACGACGCCTTCACGTTCATCTTCGAGAAAACCGAGCATGGTTGGGTGTGGGCGCATGCCTACCAGTTCGACAGCGATACCGCGACCTTCATCGTAGAATGCAGCGAGCAGACCTGGCAGCGCTTCGGCTTCGGCGCGATGTCGCAGCAGGAATCCATTGCCGTCTGCGAGCGCATCTTTGCCCGTCATCTCGGCGGCCACGCGCTGATGACCAACGCCAATCATATCCGCGGCTCGGCGTGGATCAGTTTCCCGCGCGTCTTGTGCGAACGCTGGTCCTACAAGAACCTAGCGCTGATGGGCGACGCGGCGGCGAGCGCGCATTTCTCGATCGGTTCCGGCACCAAGCTGGCGCTGGAAAGCGCGGTGGCGCTGGCCGACTATGTCGAGTCCGAACCGGACCTCGAAGCAGCCTTCCGCAAATATGAGGACGCCCGCCGCACCGAAGTGCTGAAGCTGCAGTCGGCGGCGCGCAATTCGCTCGAATGGTTCGAGGAGGTCGAGCGCTATCTCGGCCTCGATCCGGTGCAGTTCAACTATTCGCTTTTGACGCGTTCGCAGCGCATCAGTCACGAGAATTTGCGGCTGCGCGATGCCGAATGGCTGGCCGGCGCCGAGGAATGGTTCCAGCGTCAGGCCGGTGCCGGCGGCAACAGTCTGCGTCGCGCGCCAATGTTCGCGCCGTTCCGGCTGCGCGGCATGGCGCTGCAGAACCGCGTCGTCGTCTCGCCGATGGCGCAGTACAAGGCGGTCGACGGCTGTCCGACTGACTGGCATTTCGCCCATTACGCCGAACGGGCCAAGGGCGGCGCCGGCCTCCTCTACATCGAGATGACCTGCGTCAGCCCGGAGGGCCGCATCACGCCTGGCTGCCCCGGTTTCTATGCGCCCGAGCATGAGGTCGCCTGGAAGCGGCTGGTCGAGTTCGTCCATGCCGAGACCGAGGCCAAGATCTGCGCCCAGATCGGCCATTCCGGTGCCAAGGGGTCGACCAGGCTCGGCTGGCAGGGAACCGACGTGCCGCTGCCCTCAGACAATTGGCCGGTCATGGCAGCCTCTTCCGTGCCGTGGTCGCCGGAAAACCAGGTGCCGAAGGCGATGGACCGCGCCGACATGGATATGGTGCGCGACCAGTTTGTCGCTTCGGCCGAGATGGCGGCGCGCTGCGGCTTCGACATGCTCGAAATCCACGCCGCGCACGGCTATCTCCTGTCCTCCTTCATCACGCCCTTGACCAACCGGCGCACCGACTCCTATGGCGGCTCGCTGGAAAACCGCATGCGCTATCCCTTGGAAATCTTTCATGCGGTGCGCGCCGCGTGGCCGGCCGAGAAGCCGATCTCGATGCGCATCTCCGCCAATGACTGGCTGGGCATCGAAGGCGTGACGCCGGCCGATGCCGTAGAGATCGCGCGGCTGCTGCATGAGGCCGGCGTAGACATCTGCGACGTATCGGCCGGCCAGACTTCGGCCGTGGCAAGACCGGTCTATGGCCGCATGTTCCAGACGCCGTTTTCCGATCGCATCCGCAACGAGGTCGGCATGGCGACGATGGCGGTCGGCAATATCTATGAGCCGGACCACGTCAACTCGATCCTGATGGCGGGCCGCGCCGATCTCGTCGCACTGGCTAGGCCGCATCTTGCCGATCCGTACTGGACGCTGCACGCGGCCGTCACGCTTGGCGATCGCGGCGTCAAATGGCCGGATCCCTATCTGCCCGGCCGCGACCAGCTCTACCGGCTGGCCGAGCGCGAAGCGGCAGCGGGGTTGAAGGTATGAGTGCCACGGCGACGATTTCGGGGCGTCATGCGCTGGTCACCGGCGGCGGCTCCGGCGTCGGCCGCGCGATCGCGCTGGCGCTGGCCGGCGCGGGCATTAACGTGACCATCTGCGGCCGGCGCGTGGAGCCGCTTGCCGAGGTCGCCGCCGAGAACAAACGCATCTTCGCCATTGCCGCCGACGTCACCGACGAGGCATCGATGGCGTCGCTCTACGAGGCCGCGGAAGCGGCACGCGGAGCGTTCGACATCGTCGTTGCCAATGCCGGCATGTCCGGCAGTGCTCCGGCGCAGCGGACCTCGCTGGCAGACTGGCAGCGCACGCTCGACGTCAACTTGACTGGTGCGTTCCTGACGGTGAAGCCGGCGTTGGCCGGCATGGCAGTGCGCAAGACTGGCCGTATCATCTTCGTCGCTTCCACCGCCGGATTGAAAGGCTATCCCTATGTCTCAGCTTACGTTGCCGCCAAGCATGGCGTCGTCGGCCTGATGCGGGCACTCGCCGTCGAGACCGCCAAGTCCGGCATAACAGTGAATGCCGTGTGCCCAGGGTTTGTCGAAACCGAGATGCTGGAGAGCGCCGTCCAGCGCATCGTCGAAGCGACCGGCCGCTCGTCCGAGCAGGCACGGGCAAGCCTTGCCGCGACCAACCCGCAAGACCGCTTCATCCAGCCGGAGGAAATTGCGGCCGCGGTACTTTATCTGTGTGGCGACGCCGCCCGGTCGATTACCGGGCAGACGATGTCGATCTCCGGAGGTGAGACATGGTAGCCGGTCCCCTACCCGCCCCGTCCGGACCCGGCAAGGATCGCCTGCGGCTGTGGATTCGCCTGCTGCGCGCCTCGCGCACCATCGAGGCCGAGCTGCGCGAACGCCTGCGGCAAGAGTTCAACACGACGCTGCCACGCTTCGACGTGATGGCCGCGCTCTACCGCGCGCCGGAAGGCATGCTGATGAGCGATCTTTCGCGCTTCCTGCTGGTGTCCAACGGCAATGTCACCGGCATCATCGACCGGCTGGTCTCGGAAGGGCTGGTGATGCGGGCCCGACGCAATGGCGACCGCCGCACTTCGATGGTGCGGCTGACGGAAGAGGGATCGAAGACTTTCGCCGTGATCGCCGCCGCGCATGAAAAATGGGTCGGCGAGTTGCTGGGCAATGTGAGCGAGGACGAGGCGCGCCGGCTGACCGGCATGCTGACCTCCTTCCGCAGCAATTGGGAGGGACGGGAATGACGAAGATGGCTGGCCGCAAGTCGAAGCATTTCCTCTGGCAGGTCGAAGGCAAGATCGCAAAAATCCGGCTCGATCGGCCGGAGCGCAAGAACCCGCTGACCTTCGACAGCTATGCCGAATTGCGCGACACTTTTCGCGATCTCGTCTATGCCGACGATGTCGATGCGGTGGTGTTCCTTCCCAATGGCGGCAATTTCTGCTCGGGCGGCGATGTCCATGAAATCATCGGGCCGCTGGTCAAGATGGACATGAAGGCGCTGCTCGCCTTCACCCGCATGACCGGCGATTTCGTCAAGGCGATGCTGAATTGCGGCAAGCCGATTATTGCGGCGGTCGACGGCGTGGCGGTCGGCGCCGGCGCAATCATCGCCATGGCCTCCGATATCCGCATCGCCACGCCACAGGCCAAAACGGCTTTCCTGTTCACCCGCGTCGGCCTTGCCGGCTGCGACATGGGCGCCTGCGCGATCCTGCCGCGCATCATTGGCCAGGGCCGCGCCGCCGAGCTGCTCTATACCGGCCGCACGATGAGCGCCGAGGAAGGCGAGCGCTGGGGCTTCTACAACCGGCTGGTCGATGCCGCAACGCTAGAGGCCGACGCGCTCGACATGGCCGCGCGCGTCGTTTCCGGCCCGACCTTCGCCCATGGCATGACCAAGACGCAGCTGAATCAGGAATGGTCGATGGGGCTTGACCAGGCTATCGAATCGGAAGCGCAGGCGCAGGCGATCTGCATGCAGACACGCGATTTCGAACGGGCGTACGAGGCTTTCGTCGCCAAGGAAAAGCCGGTGTTCGAGGGGAATTGAGGATGTTTGCTTCGATAAAGACCGACAGGTTCGCGGGACAGCGCCCCCCTCTGTCCTGCCGGACATCTCCCCCACTTGGGGGGAGATCGGATGTCACCGCCGGTTTCGCCATTCGCCAGCGTCGCAGGAAAGGCGCTGCTGGCCAAGCTGCCAATCTCCCCCCTAGAGGGGGAGACGGCCGGCAGGCCAGAGGGGGGCGCCGTAGAGCGCGAGGCCCGAAGCATAGCGGAGGCAGAAATGCCTGATCGGTCCTTCCTCAACTGGCCGTTCTTCGAGGACCGACACCGCGCACTCGCCGAAGAGCTGGATGCCTGGTGCGGGAAAAACCTGCCGGTCGCCCATGACGATGTCGACGCCGCCTGTCGCGAGCTGGTGGCGAAGCTCGGCCAAGACGGCTGGCTGAAACCAACGGCGCTCGACACGGAAAGCCCCGGGCCGCTCGACGTGCGCACGCTCTGCCTCACGCGCGAGACGCTGGCCCGCCATGATGGGCTGGCCGATTTCGCCTTCGCCATGCAAGGGCTCGGCACTGGCGCGCTCAGCCTGTTCGGCACGCCAGACCAGCAGCACTGGCTGGCGAAGACACGGGCCGGCAAGGCGATTTCGGCTTTCGCGCTTTCGGAGCCGCGTTCGGGCTCGGACGTTGCCAATATGGAAATGACCGCCGCGCGTGACGGCGACAGCTATCACCTATCCGGCGAAAAGACCTGGATCTCCAACGGCGGTATCGCTGACTTTTATGTTGTCTTTGCCCGTACCGGCGAGGCGCCCGGCGCCAGGGGGCTTTCCGCCTTCGTCGTGCCTTCCGAGGCCGAGGGGCTGACCATCGCCGAGCGGCTGGAGGTGATCGCGCCGCACCCGCTCGCCCGGCTATCTTTCGACAATGCACGCGTCCCAGCCTCGGCGCTGATCGGCAAACCCGGTGACGGTTTTCGCATCGCCATGTCGGTGCTCGACGTATTCCGTTCGACTGTCGGCGCAGCGGCGCTCGGCCTTGCCCGGCGCGCGCTGGACGAAGGCATCACAAGAGTGGCCGAGCGCAAGCTGTTCGGTGCACCGATGGCCGAGCTGCAGATGGTGCAGGGCCATATCGCCGACATGGCGCTGGATGTCGATGCCGCCGCCTTGCTGGTCTACCGCGCCGCCTGGACCAAGGACATGGGCGCGGCTCGGGTTACCCGCGAAGCCGCCATGGCCAAGCTGTTCGCTACCGACAAAGCGCAAGAGGTGATCGACAAGGCTGTGCAGCTGCATGGCGGCGACGGCGTCCGCAAGGGCCATATCGTCGAAAGACTGTATCGCGAGATCCGGGCACTGCGCATCTACGAGGGAGCGTCCGACGTGCAGAAGGTGGTGATTGCACGGCAAGTGATGGGAGCGGGCTGAGACAGCAGTTTGCGCAAAATTGATTTGTCCTCGAGTTTTGAGCGACCGGATTTGAGCATTGGGAGGTTTTGACATGCACACCATCCTGCAGCCGGAAGGCTGGGCGAAACCCGTCGGCTACGCCAATGGCGTCGCCGCGCGCGGGCAGCTTGTCTTCGTCGGCGGGCAGGTCGGCTGGAACGGACAGGGCTGCTTCGAGACCGATGATCTTGTCGGTCAGGTGCGGCAAACGCTGGCCAATATTGTCGCCGTGCTCGCCGAGGCCGGCGCCAAGCCGCAGCATATCACCTCGATGACCTGGTACTTTACCGACAAGGCGGAATATCTGGCCAATCTCAAGGGGATCGGCGAGGTCTATCGCGAGGTGATCGGCCGGCATTTTCCGGCGATGGCCGCCATGCAGGTGATGGCGCTGGTCGAGGATCGCGCCAAGGTTGAGATCCAGGCCACGGCGGTTATTCCGGAGTGACGGCAACACGCGGCAATTTTTTAAGCTTAAACTTTCGCCTTGAAAAGCGCCGTACTTTGGATAGCATCCGATGTCTTACGACTGCCGTGCCGGGAGGGCTTTCCGGCAGTCCCGTCACTGGGCGCATCAAAACCGTGCGGGGCCAAACCCGCCCGATCACAACCAGAGGGAACGAAAATGAACTTCACCCGTCGCAACCTGCTTCTTGTTGCTGCCGCGATCGGCATCGCCGGCGGCCCGGCCTACGCCGAAGGCACGCTGAATGTCGGCGCCTATCCGACCAATCCGCCTTTTGAATACAAGAACGAGAGCGGCACGTTCGAGGGTTTCGAAGTCGACATCGTCAATGAGGCGGCAAAGCGTATCGGCATGACCACCGACATCGCCGATCTCGGTTTCCAGGCGCTTTTTGCCGCCACCACCTCGAAGCGCATCGACGTCGCCATCTCGTCGATCACCATCACGCCGGAGCGGCTGAAGTCTCAGTCGTTCACGCAGCCCTACTATGATTCCGACATGGGCATCGCCGCGAAGGCCGACAGCCCAATCAAAGCCGAGGCCGACCTCAAGGGCAAGATCGTCGGCGTGCTGTCCGGCTCGACCGGCGAAGCCTGGGTGAAGGCCCACCAGGAGGCGGACGGGTTCAGTGACGTCAAAGGCTACGACACGCAGCAGAATTTGCTGCTCGATCTCAGCTCCGGCCGCGTCGATGCGGCGGTCAGCGATATTCCGGGCCTGGAATATTCTTTCACCAGGATGAAGGATCTCGCCGTAAAAGAGCGCATCAAGACCGGCGAGCAGTACGGCCTGATGATGACCAAGGACCACCCGCTGCTCGGCAAGCTGAACGACGCGCTGACCGCGATGAAGAAGGACGGCACGCTGGCCGCGATCCACAAGAAGTGGTTCGGCAGCGACGCACCGGCCGATTCCTCGAGCGTCAAGGAAATGCCTATGCCGAAGGCCTGAGCGGCAGTTCGCTCTTAAATGTCGTGCCGGCTTTCGTGCCGGCACGATTTCGGATTTCGGGCTTGGGCTCGAGCGTCGCGGGACGCCAAACGTTTCGGGAATGCTGCGATGTCGCTGCTGGACACCTTCTTCAACGCCGACGTCATGGTCTCCAGCCTGCCGGCGCTGCTGCGCGGTTTCCTGAACACCCTGCTGCTTGGAATCATGAGCATCGGCATCGGTATTCCCGTCGGCCTCGCGATCAGCCTAGTGCGGCTCTATGCGCCAAAGCCGCTTCGGCTGCTGGCTGTCGGCTACATCGACATTTTCCGGGCGATGCCGGTGCTGGTGGTGCTGATCCTGATCTACTATGCGCTGCCGTTCCTCGGCATTCGCCTGTCATCGTGGACTTCCGCGGTGATGGCCTTCGCCATCATCATGGCGGCCTATTCGGCCGAGGTGTTCCGCTCCGGCATAGAGAGCATTCCGCGCGGCCAGTTCGAGGCGGCGCAGGCGCTCGGCCTGCCGTTCTTGCTGACCTTGCGCAAGGTAGTGCTGCCGCAGGCGATCCGCGTCGTCATTCCGCCAATGACCAGCAATTGCGTGTCGATGTTCAAGGACACCTCGCTCGCCTCCACGGTAGCATTGCCTGAACTGCTGAAGGAAGCGACCAACGCGCAATCGCTCTATGCCAATCCCTCACCGCTGATCGGCGCGGCGCTGGTCTATCTGATCTTTCTCTGGCCGATGGTCCGACTCGTCAGCCTCCTGGAACGCCGCTTCCAGACCGAAAAGACCCGCTGAGGTCGCCAACGATTTCCGTCCGCCAATTCCCCGAATATCAACTTCCGTTAGGCACTTCGCAGGAGACGAGCTTGAACCAGCATCAGATTTCGAAAACCGGCGATGCCGCAGCTTTCCCGGTCGAGACGATCCGCGCCATGTTTCCCGCCTTGCAGCAAGCCGGAGACTTCGTCTTCATGGACAATGCCGCCGGCGCGCAGATCCCGCAAAGCGTGCTCGATGCGGTCACCAACCATTTGGTCGCGCATAATGTGCAGCGCGGCGGCCGCTATGGCCGCAGCGTCACCGTCGATCAAGCAGTGGCCGGCGCGCGCGAAAGCGTGGCCTTGCTGATCAACGCTACCAACCCGGCGGAGATCTGCTTCGGCATGAACGCCACTTCGTTCATCCGCCTGGTCAGCCTCGGCATCGGCCAGATGCTTTCCGAGCGCCCAAACGGGGAGCGTGACGAGATCGTCATCACCGACATGGATCACGACGCTAATATCGCGACGTGGCTGGCGCTGGCGCCCGCCGGCGCCAAGTTCAAATGGTGGCGGATGCGCGAGGACGGCAATCTGCATGTCGACGATTTGCGCCCGCTGGTCTCAGAGCGCACCCGGCTCGTCGCCTGCACGGTGACGGCGCATTCGATCGGCTCGATTGTCGACGTTGCTTCCGTGGCTAGGATTGCGCATGCGGCAGGCGCCGAAGTGTTCCTAGACTGCGTGCATTACGGCCCGCACGGGTTGATCGATGTGCAGGCCTGGGATTGCGATTATCTGGTCTGCTCCGGCTACAAGAATTTCTCGCCGCATATGGGCTTCCTGTGGGGCCGCTTCGAAACACTGAAGCGCTTGCCGACCTTCCGCGAGGATTTCATCCCCGACGAGCCGCCTTACAAGATCGAGGCCGGTACCTTCATTTACGAGAACGTCTCCGGCATGGATGCCGCGGTGCGCTATCTCGAGTCGATCGGCCGCAATTTCTTGTCCGAGAATAACCGGTCGCGTCGCGACAACATCGTCGCCGGCATGAATGCCATCCGCGATTACGAGCAGGTGCTGGCGCGCGAAATGCTGGCGGTGCTCAAGGGTTGCGGCGCGACGATCTATGGTGTCGCCGACGAAGCACGCCTCAGCGAGCGCGTGCCGACTTTCTGTTTCAACATCGGCACGCTGTCGCCGCAGAGGATCGTCGAGGAAATGGCCGAGATGCAGATCGGCATTCGCGACGGCCATATGTATGCGCCGCGCCTGATGAAGCGGCTCAACTTAAGCATGGACAGCGGCGCCGTCCGCGCCTCGCTGGTGCATTACAATACGATTGAGGAAGTTCGGCGTTTCGGCGAGGCGCTGCGTACCGTCATCGCCCGGCTGTCCTGATCGGGCTGTCCGGCTGCGCTTGCGCCGTTCTGGTGGAGCGCGAAAGCGGTTGCACCCGGGCTCTCCAGGCCGGGGCGCAACTGCATGCTTGGGATCAGGTAATCGCCGCCATTCTGCTGCCGATAAGGAATGGGCCGGATTGTCTCGAGCGTCCGCATCCTCTCGCGCAGCCGCTCCGCGACAGGCTCGAAATCGGCTTCCCCAAAACGGTCCACCCTGTAAACCACGAACGGCGGAAGCACGTCGTAGCCCGGATAATAGAGAATTCCGTGATTGATCGGGAACAGCACGTCGTCGATCGGGCCGTTGACGCCGCGGGCAGAATAATGCTCCTCCCAGCCGCCGGTGGTCACGATCAGCATTGCGCGCTTGCCGGCGAGCGTTCCCTCACCAAAGCGGTCACCCCACCGCTTGTCGCTGTGCTCGCCAACGCCATAGGCGAAGCCGTAGGCGTACACGCGATCGACCCAGCCCTTGAGGATCGCCGGCATGGCGTACCACCACAGCGGGAACTGGAGGATCAGGGTGTCGGCCCATAGCAGCTTGTCGATCTCGGCTTTGACGTCATCGGTCAGAGTGTTGGTCGCAAAAGCCTTTTTGGAGGCGCCGGCCGGCAGGAAGCGTGCTTCGGGCGGCCACGCCGGAAAGTCGGCACGGTCCACCTCGGCTTTCCAGCCGTCGGCATAGAGGTCCGACACCCGCACCTCGTGGCCTTGGGCCTCGAGTTCCCTGATGGCGACGTCACGCAGCGCGCCGTTGAGCGAACGCGGTTCAGGATGAGCAAAAACAAGCAGGACTTTCATGGGTCTACTCCGAAGAAGGACGATAGACACCAAAGGTAGCCAGCCGCGGGCTGATCCACTATATGTAGGAAATGTATAAGATTATGCCGAATAATGGATAGATCGGACGTCACTCTCGAGCGCATGCGCACCTTCGTTCGCGTCGCCGAGCGCGGCAGCCTCTCGGCGGTGGCGCGCGAACTCGGAGTTGGGCAGTCGACGGTCACACGGCATTTGCGAGAACTCGAGGAGGCCGTCGGAGTGCCCTTGCTCAGCAGGACCACCCGGCGTGTGACGATGACCGATGAAGGCAGCCGTTACTATGCCGACAGCGTCCAGATCCTGCGCCTCGTTGAGCAGGCCGGCGATGAGGCGCGGGGCACGCGCGGCGCGTCGGCCGGCACGATCCGGATATCCTGCACGGCGGCGCTCGGGGTCTTGCACGTCAGCCGGTTGATCTTCGCCTTTCAGGACCGCTATCCCGATATCGGCATCGATCTTAGCCTCACCGACGAGCGCATCGACCTTGTGCGGGAGGGCGTCGACATTGCGCTTCGCCTCGGTCCGCTCACCGACAGCTCGATGAAACTGCGGGCGCTCGGGCAATCCCGGCGTCTGCTGGTGGCGGCGCCGGCCTATCTGGCGGCGCGGGGCAGACCGGCTGTCCCGCAGGGTCTGCCTGCGCATGAAGGCATCCGGATGTCGAACATCGCGGGAAGCGACACGCTCACCCTGCAGGGGCCGGGCGGCGAGACCTTTGCGGTGCCCTTTGGCGGGCGATTTCGTGTGGACCATGGGCTTGCCGCGCGCGAAGCCCTTGTCACCGGACGCGGTATCGCACCCGCCCACCACTGGCTTGTCGACGATCTTCTGGCCGCCGGCCGGCTGGAAGTGGTCATGCCGGGCTATTTTCCGCCTCCCGTCCCGCTGAGCATGCTGATCGTTCCGGAGCGTGCGGGCATTGCCCGGGTGCGGCTGCTGGTCGACTTTCTCGTCGAGGAGATCTCCAGCATTCCGGGGATCGAGAAGCGGTAGCCGGCCGGCAAACCTCGCCGGATCAGGCGGCCTTCTTCTTCGCCAACCTTGCCTTGATGCTGGCGACGTCGGCACGCGGCGTAGCCGCGAACAGCGTCCTGGTGTAGCTGTGCTTGGGGTCGGCGAAGACCTCGTCGCGCGAGCCGTATTCGACCGCCTCGCCGAAATACATCACCATCACGTCGTCGGCGATGTAGCGCACCACCGACAGGTCGTGGCTGATGAAAACATAGGTCAGCTGAAACTCGTCCTGCAGGTCGGCGAGCAGGTTCAGCACCTGCGCCTGCACCGAAAGATCAAGTGCCGAGACCGGCTCGTCCAGCACCAGAAGACTGGGGTTGAGCATCAGCGCGCGGGCAATGGCGATGCGCTGGCGCTGGCCGCCCGAAAACATATGCGGGTAGCGATTGTAGTGCTCGGGGCCGAGACCGACCTTCTTCAGCATCTTCATGGCAAGATCGCGCCGCTCGTCGGCCGTGCTGTCGGTGTTGATGAGCAGCGGCTCGCCAAGCACATCGCCGATCTTCTGGCGTGGATTGAGCGAACCATAGGGGTTCTGGAAGACGATCTGCACCTTGCGGCGCATTTCCTTCGACAGACCATCCCTCGCGATGTCGACCTTCTTGCCATCGATGAAAAGCTCGCCGGAGGTCGCCGGGTCGATCAGGGTGATGATGCGGGCGAGTGTTGACTTGCCGCAGCCGCTCTCGCCGACGATGGCCAGCGTCTTGCCCTTGTCGACGCTGAACGAAACACCCTTGACCGCATGAACCGTACGGGAAGGGCGGAAAAGCCCGCCGCCGACATGATAGTCGCGCACAATGTTCTTGCCTTCGACTACCGTCACGCTCATGAGGCGGTTCCTCCTGCGGATCGGGCTGCGACTACAGAGGGGGCCGGCTCGAACAGCATGTCGGAAACAGTAGGCAACCGGTCGCCGACGGCGTTTTCCGGCAGCGCCGACAGGAGCGCGCGCGTGTAATTGCTCTTGGGGGATTCGAACAGCGACAGCACGTCGGCCTCTTCCATCTTGCGGCCCTTGTACTGGACGATGACACGGTCGGCGGTCTCGGCAACGACCCCCATATTGTGGGTGATCATGATCAGGCCCATGCCGTATTTGGCCTGCAGGCCGACCAGCAGATCGAGGATCTGCTTCTGAATGGTGACGTCGAGTGCCGTGGTTGGCTCGTCGGCTATCAAAAGCTTCGGATTGCAGGCGATGGCGATGGCAATCATGACGCGCTGGCACTGGCCGCCCGACATCTGATGCGGGAACGAGCCCAGCCGTTCCTCAGGGTCGGCGATGCCGACGAGCTTCATCAGTTCAATGGCGCGCGCCCGGCGCTGAGCACGGTCCATGCCCATATGAAAGCGCAGCACCTCCTCGATCTGGAAGCCGACGGTGAAGCATGGGTTGAGGCTGGCGACCGGTTCCTGGAAGATCATCGAAATGTCCTTGCCGACGATCTTGCGCCGCTCGGATGGGCCGAGCTTTAGCAGGTCGATGCCGTCGAAGGCCATGCGGTCGGCCCTCACCGTCGCCGTGTTGGGCAAGAGCCCCATCACCGCCAGCATCGCCACCGATTTTCCGGAACCGGATTCGCCGACGATCGCCAGCACCTCGCGCGGTTCGACCGACAGGTCGATGCCTTGTACCGCCATGAATGGTCCGGCGGCGGTGTCGAAGGAAACGGTCAGGTTCTTGATCTCGAGAAGAGGCATTGGATCATGACCTCTTCAGCTTGGGGTCGAAGGCATCGCGCAGGCCGTCGCCGATCAGATTGATTGCAAGCACAGTGATCAGGATGGCAAGGCCGGGGAAGGTCACCACCCAAGGCGCGCGCAGGATGAATTCGCGCGCCGAAGCGAGCATCGTCCCCCATTCCGGCGTCGGCGGCTGCGCACCGACACCGAGGAAGCCGAGCGCCGCAGCCTCGAGAATAGCGTTGGAGAAGGACAGCGTGGCCTGCACGATCAGCGGTGCCAGGCAGTTCGGCAAGATCGTCCTCACCATCAAGCGAAGATGACCGGCGCCGGCCACCTTGGCGGAGATCACATATTCGCGGTTCTTTTCGGCCATCACGGCGGCGCGGGTGAGGCGTGCGAAATGCGGCTGCAGCACCAGTGCGATCGCCAACATGGCATTGAACAGGCCCGGGCCGAGGATCGCCACCAGCACCAGCGCCAGAAGCAGCGACGGGAAGGCCAGGATGATATCCATGATGCGCATGATCAGCGTGTCGACCCAGCCGCGGAAATAGCCTGCGAGCACGCCAAGCACGATGCCGCTGGTGAGTGAGAAGACGACGACCACCAGGCCGATGAACAGCGAAAAACGTGCGCCGAAGATCAACCGCGAAAGCATGTCGCGGCCGACGGCATCGGTGCCGAGCAGGAACATCGATTTGCCGCTTTCCTGCCAGGCAGGAGGCGCCAGCAGTGCATCGCGAAACTGCTCGTCGGGCGAATGCGGGGCGACGAACGGCGCAAAGATCGCCACCAGCACCAGCGCCGAAAACACGACAAGACCGATGACGGCCCCGGTGTTCATCGAGAAGTAATGCCAGAACTCGGCAAACGCCCTTTGCCTGCCGCCTGTCGGGATGGAGGCAGCAGTGGCTTCGGCGGCGGATTCGTCGGTCATCTCACTGCACCCGGATGCGCGGATTGATGACCGCGTAGAGCACGTCGACGATCAGGTTCACCGCCATGACGATCAGCGCGATGATCAGCAATCCGCTCTGCACGACGACATAGTCGCGCTTGCCGATGGCGTCGATCATCCATTTGCCGATGCCTGGCCAGGAAAAAATGGTTTCGGTCAGAATGGCGCCTGCCATCAACGTGCCGACCTGCAGTCCAATGGTGGTGACCACTGGGATCAGCGCGTTGCGAAAAGCATGCAGCCCGATGACACGGCGCGGCGCCAGGCCCTTGGCACGCGCGGTGCGGACATAGTCCTCGCCCAGCACCTCGAGCATCGCCGAGCGCGTCTGGCGCGCTATGACGGCGAGCGGGATCGTCGCCAGCACGATCGATGGCAGGATCAGATGGCTGACGGCGGATTTGAAAGCGCCGCTCCTGCCGGAGATCAAGCTGTCGATGAGCATGAACCCGGTCGTCGGCCTGAAGAAATACTGCAGGCCGATGCGGCCGGAAACCGGCGTCCAGCCGAGATAGCCGGAGAAGAAGATAATGAGCAGCAGCCCCCACCAGAAGATCGGCATCGAATAGCCGGTCAGCGCGACACCCATCGTCGCCTGGTCGAACCAGGAGCCCCGCTTGACCGCAGCGAAAATGCCGGCAGGGATGCCAAGCAGGATGGCGATGATCAACGCCACCGTCGCCAGTTCCAGCGTGGCCGGAAACAGCGCCTGGAATTCGCCGAGCACTGGCCGCTTGGTGGCAATGGATATGCCGAAATCGCCGGTGAGGACCCTGCCGATATATTCCAGGTACTGGATGACATAGGGCCGGTTGTAGCCAAACTGCTCGATGAGCTGGGCGTAGCGTTCGGGGCTGACGCCGCGCTCGCCGGCCAGGGCCAGGATGGGATCGCCGGGCAGAAGCCGGACGAAAGCGAACGCCGCCAGCGATATGCCGAACACGGTCGGGATGATCAAAGCGAGCTTGTGGAGGAGATAACGGAGCATCTTGCTTCATAGAACGGCGGCGCGGGAAGTCCAGCGCCGCCGTTCAATTTCTCAGGACTTATTCGGTGACGTCGACGCCGTCAAACCGATGAATGCCGAGCGGGTCCATAACGAAGCCCGACACCTTCTTGTTCATCGGCATGAAGACCTTGGAGTGGGCGATGGTCAGCCACGGAGCCTCACGCTTGAACACCACCTGAGCTTCCTCGTAGATCTTGGTGCGCTCGGCGACGTCCGTCGTTGCCTTGCCTTTTTTCAGCAGGGCTTCGAATTCCTGATTGCACCAGATCGCATAATTGGACTGGCCGATGGCATCGCAACCGAGCAGGAAAAAGAAGTTGTCCGGATCGCCATTGTCCCCGGTCCAGCCCAGTTGGAAGGCGCCGTCGCGATCCTTGGCTTTGCCGCGCTGGCGATACTCGGTCCATTCGTAGCTGACGATCTCCGCCTTGACGCCGACGGCGGCATAGTCGGCCTGGATCAACTCGGCGACGCGCTGGGCGTTCGGGTTGTAGGGGCGGCTGACCGGCATAGCCCAGATCTTCATCGACAGATCCTTGACGCCGGCGTCGGCCAGCATCTTCTTGGCCGCCTCCGGATCGTAGGGATCGTCCTTGATGTCCTTGTTATAGGACCACATGGTCGGCGGGATCGAGTTGATGGCCGGCGTGCCGGCACCCTGATAGACCGCGTCGATGATTGCCTTCTTGTTCACCGCCATGTTGAGGGCCTTGCGGACCTCGACCTTATCGAAGGGCGGCTGCGTTGTGTTATAGGCCATGTAGCCGATATTCAGGCCTTCCTGCTCATCGACCTTGAGGTTCGTGTCGGCCTGCAGTCCGGCAATGTCGGCTGGCGCCGGGTACGACATGATATCGCATTCGCCCGCCTTCAGCTTCTGCGCGCGCACGGCGGGATCGGGCGTGATGGCGAAGATCAGATCGTCGATCTTCTGGCGGCCGCCATAGTAGCCGTCCCATGCCGCGTAGCGGATGACCGCGTCGACCTGGTAGTCGACGAACTGGAACGGACCGGTGCCGACCGGCTTCTGGGTGAACTGCTGCCTGGTGCCGGCCTTGTCGAGCTGGTCGGCATACTCTTTGGAAACGATCGAGGCGAAATCCATGCCGAGGTCCGGCAGGAACGCGACTTCAGGCTTGTTCAGCACGAATTTCACCGTCAGGTCGTCGACCTTGACGATTTCCTTCAGGAGATCGGGGAAGCCCATGCCGGTGAAATATTCCCAGCCGGTGCCTTCCAGATAGCTGTACCACGGGCTTTCTTTCTTCCACTGGCGTTCGAAGGAAAAGATCACGTCGTCGGCGTTGAGGTCGCGCGTCGGCGTGAAATAATCGGTCGTCTGGAATTTCACACCAGGGCGAAGCTTGAAGGTGTATTCGAGACCGTCGTCGGAAACCGTCCAGCTCTCTGCCAGGCCGGGGGAGATGGTGGTCTTGCCATGCTCGAACTCGACCAGGCGCGAATAGATGGTGCGCGACGAGGCGTCGAAGTCGTTGCCGCCGCTCCATGGCGACGGGTCGAAGCCGGCCGGCGAAGCCTCCGAGCAATAGACCAGTTGTTTTGCGTTGGCCATGCCGCCGAGGACGCTTGCAGCCAGCAACGCGGCTGCAAAAGTCAGTTTCTTTTTCATTGAGCACTCCCTGATGTTCTTCCAAGCCCCTCTATCAGGCTCGCGAAGGCCGCATATAAGCACCGTTTTTCTAGCTTTGGAACTGCTTGTTTGCCTAACCCACGGGAAGCAGAAAAAAATTCCGGCACGCGGCAAATTGTGGAAAAAACGAGCCGAATCCGCAGATCACGACATTATTAGCGACTTCAATTTTTTGTTGATCGGCGATGCCGCCAATTGTGGGAATCGAGCCTTTCGGTTCAAGAGACCCGCGTCCGAAAACCGGTCGCGGCCGAGAGGTTTGACGGCAAGTCTTACCGCACTCCTGGTGGCGAAGGCTTGCATGGCCGCCGCTTGTGGCAATACATAGATAGATGGGCAGCGTGCCGAATTTTCCCGGGTTTCGGGCATTGCGGCAAGCGTTGGGATATCTTTGTTGATCAGGGCGGTGGTGGCGCGCAAGCATGCCGAAACAATAAGAACGATTGAGGGAGCGACAGGTGGCAAAACCGGCAAAGACAACCAGCGCGGCGAAAGCAAAGGCCGAGGCAACATCGAAAGCAGTCAAGTCAAAAGCGGCCGACGCCAAGCCGGCGGCTACCGCGAAGGCAAGCGCGAAGCCGGCGGCGAAGACCACGGCTGGAACGGCTGCTAAACCGGCAACCCGCAAGACGGCGCCTGCTGCAAAGTCTGCCGCCAAGCCGGCGGCGAAGGCAGTGCCGACAGCGCCCCGACCGTCGGCAGGTCCGGCCAAGAGATTACCAAAGGCGATCACGTCGCTGGCCGCCGGCCTGCCGGAAAAACCGTGGCTCAAGAGTTATCCAAAGATCGTGCCGGCCGAGATCGGCGCCCTGCCCGCCAGCTCGATCGGCGACTTTCTCGTCACCGTGTGCAAGCAGTTTGCGAATCGGCCGGCCTTCGTCTGCATGGGCAAATCGATCACCTATGCCGACCTCGAGCGACAGTCGGCCGCCTTCGGCGCCTATCTGCAATCAACGGGGCTGCAGAAGGGCGCGCGCGTCGCACTGATGATGCCGAATGTGCTGCAATATCCGGTGGCGATCATGGCAGTGCTTCGCGCCGGCTATGTCGTGGTCAACATCAATCCGCTCTACACGCCGCGCGAGCTGGAGCACCAGCTCAAGGATTCCGGCGCTCAAGCCATTGTCATCCTCGAAAATTTCGCCTGTACCCTGCAGACGGTGATCGCCAGGACCGCAGTCACGCATATCGTGGTCGCCTCGATGGGCGACATGCTAGGCGGGCTCAAGGGACCAATCGTCAACTTCGTTGTACGCCGCGTCAAAAAGATGGTCCCGGCATGGTCGCTGCCCGGCCATGTCAAATTCAGCGCCGCGCTGAAGGCAGGCGCCGGCATGGCCTTCAGGCCCGCAAAGGTCGCGGCCGACGACATCGCCTTCCTGCAATACACAGGCGGCACGACCGGCATCTCCAAGGGCGCGATGCTTTTGCACAGCAACATTTTGGCGAACGTCGCGCAGAACGCGCTGTGGGCTGAAGACGCCTTTACCGTCAAGCCTAAGCCGGCGCATCTGAACTTCCTCTGCGCGCTGCCGCTCTATCACATTTTTGCGCTGACGGCGAACGTGCTGGTAGGCATGCAGCAAGGCGCACAGAATGTCCTCATCCCCAATCCGCGCGACATTCCCGGCTTCGTCAAAGAGCTGCAGAAATACCCGATCCACATCTTTCCGGGCCTCAACACGCTGTTCAATGCGCTGCTCAACAATGAGGATTTTCGCAAGCTCGATTTCAAGCCGCTGATCCTGACGCTGGGTGGCGGCATGCCGGTGCAGAGGGCCATCGCCGAACGCTGGAAGGCGCTGACCGGCTGCCCGATCAGCGAGGCCTATGGGCTTACCGAAACCTCACCGGGGACAACCATCAACAAATTCAGCGACGGCGTTTACACCGGCACGATCGGCCTGCCGCTGCCCTCGACCGAGATCGCCATCCGCGACGACGACGGCAACAATTTGCCGCTCGGCGAAGTCGGCGAAATCTGCATCCGCGGACCGCAAGTGATGGCCGGCTACTGGAACCGGCCGGACGAGACCGCCAAGGTGATGACTGAGGACGGCTTCTTCAAGTCGGGCGACATGGGCTTCATGGACGAGCTTGGCTACACCAAGATCGTCGACCGCAAGAAGGACATGATCCTGGTTTCCGGCTTCAACGTCTATCCGAACGAACTCGAGGAAGTGGTGGCGCAGCATCCGGGCGTACTCGAAGTGGCGGCGATCGGCGTGCCGGACGAGCATTCGGGTGAAGTGCCGAAGCTGTTCGTCGTCAAGAAGGACCCTGGGCTGACCGCCGAAGCGCTGGCGGCTTATTGCAAAGAGAACCTGACCGGCTACAAACGCCCCAGGCATATCGAGTTCCGCACCGAGCTGCCCAAGACACCGGTCGGCAAGATCCTGCGACGGGCGTTGCGGGGCTAGGCGCAGCTTGAGCGATTGCATCGCCGGCGCCAATGCGGTGGGTATAGGCTCGCGCCCAGATCCGGCAGAGTTCATCCGGGCGAACATGCGGATCGCGGCAGTACCTGCGGTTCCCGAAATTCGGCTTTACACCGCCCATCCGGGAAGCGGGCTCAGGCGGCTTGTCGAGTGGAACCAACACGCTACCGAAGAAGACGGACCTGAACCGGAGCCACCGTATTGGGCCTATGTCTGGGCCGGCGGCGCGGTGCTCGCCCGCTATATTTTCGACCGGCCGGAGACCGTGACCGGCCGTCGCGTGCTCGACCTCGGCGCCGGCTCGGGCCTCGTCGGCATCGCAGCGGCAAAAGCCGGCGCAAGCGCGGTGATCGCGGCCGAGATCGACCGCAACGGCGTTGCCGCGATCGGCCTCAATGCGATGGCGAACGGCGTTGTGATTGCGACGATCGGCGGGGACATAACCAGCGGTCCGCCGCCACCGGTGGATGTCGTGGTGGTCGGCGACCTGTTTTACGCCCATGATCTTGCCGGCCGGGTCGTTCCCTTCCTCGACCGCTGCCTCGCTGCCGGCATCGAGGTGCTGGTCGGCGATCCGGGCCGCGCCTATCTGCCCCGCTCGCGGCTTCGCCTGCTGGCCGAATACGAGGTGGCGGATGTCGGCGAAGGCAGGAATGCGGCGATGAAACCGAGTGGCGTGTTCTCGTTCGGACAGTTTAGCTGCGAGTCTAGACCGTCTCGCTGACTCGGGCCGCAAGAAAATCGGGCAGATCGGCAACTGAATCGAGGATGACGTCGGCGATCTGCGACAGCGATTCCCGTGTGCCGGTGCCGGACAGCACGCCGATCGCCAGGCCACAGCCGCCGGCCCGCGCCATCTCCAGATCGTGGCGATTGTCGCCGACCATTGCGATCGTCGCCGGCCTGAGCCCTGTCAGATCCGAGAAGGCAAGGATCGTATCCGGCGCCGGTTTTGGATTGGCCACCGCATCGTAACCATAGGCGGCGTCGAAAAGCTGCGCGACGCCGAGAGTGACCAAGGTCTTTTCCGCGCCGCTGGTCGAGTCGTTGGTGGCGACGCCAAGCCGGTAGGATTTTCTGTGAAGCAGGCCAAGCGTCTCGACCACACCCGGCAGCGCCACCGCCATTGCCGATCCCTGCGCCGAAGTGATGGCGTTGAAGCGGGCGACGGCAAGCATCTGGTCCTCGTCTGACAGCCGTGGAAACCACAGCTCGACGACGTCCATGTTGGTCCCCGAGGCAAAAATCGAATCCGGCTTGAAGCGCTTGCTGGCGAAGTCGAAGCCCGCCGCCGCAAGCAGCCTGTCTGCTTTCCAGCGATCGCCTTCGGCCGCATCCATCGCCATGAAGTCGGCGATGCCCAGCCATGTCGCGTTGAAATCTACGAGCGTGCCGTCCTTGTCGAACAATATTCCCTTGATGTCCGCCAAGCTTTTCACTCCAGGCCGCGCAAGCGGTGGATGTATTCCAGCAGTCCGGCAGTCGAGGCGTCCCGCTTTGCGGCGTTCTCCTTTCCTTCAACGACGGGCAGCAGCCCGGTCGCCAGTTCCTTGCCGAGTTCGACGCCCCATTGGTCGAAGGAGTTGATGTTGAACAGCGTGCCTTCGACGAAGACGCGGTGCTCGTAGAGCGCAATCAGCCGTCCGAACGTGTGGGGGTCGAGCTTTCTGTAGAGGATCGTCACCGAGGGGCGGTCGCCGGAGAAGACGCGGTGCGGAGCAATCCTGTCGACATCAGCCGGCTTCATGCCTTTCGCCAGCATCTGTGCGCGGGCTTCCTCCAGCGTGCGGCCCTTCATGAAGGCTTCCGACTGCGCCAGGCAATTGGCAAGCAGAAGGTCGTGGTGATGCTTCAGTTCCGGCTCGTGGCCTACGGCAGCGGCGAGGAATTCGACCGGAATGAAATCGGTGCCCTGATGCAGAAGCTGGAAGAAGGCGTGCTGGCCATTGGTGCCGGGCTCACCCCAGACCAGCGGGCCGGTCGGCGTCGTCACAGCGCCGCCGTCCAGGGTGACGCTCTTGCCGTTCGATTCCATGTCGAGCTGCTGCAGATAGGCCGGGAGCCTGGACAGACGCTGATCGTAAGGGATGACGGCGCGAGCGGGGTATTTGCAGATCACGCGGTGCCACCAGCCGATCAGCCCCATCAGCGCCGGCAGGTTCTTCGCCAGCGGCGCGGTGCGGAAATGCTCGTCCATCTCATGGGCGCCGTCGAGAAAGGCGCGAAAATCCTTCGGGCCGATGGCGATCATCACCGGCAGGCCGATCGCACCCCAGACGGAATAGCGGCCGCCAACCCAGTCCCAGAAGCCGAAGACGCGATCGGGCGCGATGCCGAACTTGTCGACCAGGTCGAGCGCCGTCGAGACGGCGGCGAAATGCTTGCCGACCGCTTCCTTGCCGAGCGCCTTCTCAACCCATCCGCGCGCGGTCTCGGCATTGGTCATAGTTTCGACCGTGGTGAAGGTCTTGGAGGCGATGATGAACAGGGTGGTTTCGGCGGAAAGTCCCTTCAGCGTGTCGTGGATATGCGCACCGTCGATATTGGATACGTAATGCGCGCGCGGCCCGTCATGATAGGGCGCCAGCGCCAGCGTCGCCATGGCAGGGCCGAGATCGGAGCCGCCGATGCCGATGTTGACGATGTCGGTGATCTTCTTGCCGGTCGCGCCGGCCGCCTTGCCGGAACGCACCGCGTCGGCGAAGGCACCCATCGCGTCGAGTACGGCAAGGACTTCCGCCTTCACGTCCTGGCCGTCGAGCACGATGCCCTTGCCGGTCAGGTTGCGTAGTGCCGTGTGCAGCACGGCGCGGCCTTCGGTGACATTGATCTTCTTGCCGGCAAACATCGCGTCGCGCCGGCCTTCGAGGTCGGCGGCCTCAGCCAGCTTCTCCAGCAACTCCATCGTCCGCGCATCGACCGCACATTTCGACCAGTCGAGCAGCACGTCGCCGTCGCTGGCGGAGAATTTCTCGAAGCGCTGCGGATCGGCGGCGAAAGCCTCGCGCATCGAGCCCGATTTGGCCGCACGATGATCGCGCAACGCGCCGAGCTGCTTTTGAAAGGACGGTTGATCCACTGCCTCGCTCCGGTTCTTGAGGTGCATCTTATCAGGCCGGATGTTTCCGGCGCGTGTCGTCGCGGCAAACTATCGGGTCGAATTCCATCTGTTTCAATGCGCAGCGATGCCGCAGCGCAGCGCGGGCCGGCGCAAAGGATCACTGGTATAAATCCCAGCGATCAGAAAAATTGATTGGCGCAACACCTTGTGCCACCGGTACATTCGACTGGTCCAGCCAAGTGAAAAAAGCTGGCCATCGAGGAACATCTCCCATGCCACAGCGAAACGACACGGCCATATGGTCCGGCCTGTTCCGGATTTCGGCGGACTCCGGTCAGACCCTGCAGGCGCAGATCCGCCAGGCGATCGTCGCCGCCATCCTCGACCGGCAGATCGCGGCTTCGATGCCGCTTCCGTCCTGCCGGATTCTTGCCGAAAAACTCGGCGTAGCGCGCGGCACCGTGGTGCTGGCCTTCCAGCAGCTGGTCGACCAGGGCTTCCTGGTGGCGCGCGAGCGCCGCGGCCATTTTGTCAATCCCGAGGTGCTGGCGACGCCGGCCAAGCCGCACCAGAAGGCGCCCGACCAGGCCAACGAGATCGACTGGAAGGCGCGCCGGCAGATCGCGGCGAGCGACATGCCGCCGCCGGCCAAGCACGACAACTGGATCAAGTCGTCCTACCCCTTCGTCTACGGCCAGTTCGACCCGGCGCTGTTCCCGACCGCCGAATGGCGCGAGTGCAACCGCATGGCGCTGGCGGTGCTCGAAATCCGCAACTGGGCATCCGACATGGTCGACCGCGACGATCCGCTCCTGATCGAGCAGATCCAGGCCCGGCTGCTGCCGCGGCGCGGCATCTTCGCCAATCCGGACGAGATCATCGTGACGCTGGGCGCGCAGAACGCGCTTTACATGCTGGCCACGCTTTTGATGACCAAGGGCTCCAAGGTGGCGATGGAAGACCCCGGCTATCCCGATGCACGCTCGATCTTCCGGCTGGCCGGCGCCGATATCCAGCCGGTTCCAGTCGACCACTCCGGCATCGTAACCTCTGCTATTCCTACTGATTCCGGCTTCGTCTTCGTCACGCCCAGCCACCATTGCCCGACCATGGTGCCGCTGTCGGCGGAGCGGCGGCAGGATCTTCTGGCGCGCGCCAACCGGCACAACCAGATCATCATCGAGGACGGCTATGACAGCCAGCTCCTGGACGAGGCGCCGCAGCAGGCGCTGAAGAGCCTCGATCGGTCCGGCCGCGTCGTCTACGTCGGCTCGATGTCGAAGACGCTCGCTCCCGGCCTCAGGCTCGGCTACATCGTCGCCTCGGCCGGGCTGATCTCCGAGCTGCGGGCGCTGCGCCGCTTCATGCTGCGCCATCCGCCGGCCAACAACCAGCGCGCCGTGGCGCTCTTCCTGTCGCTCGGCCATCACGAGGCGCTGGTGCGGCGGCTGTCGAGTGCCTTCGACGAGAGGCGAAAGCGTCTGGTCCATGCGATTTCCGCCTTCCTGCCTGAGTGGCGCTCGACCGATTCGGCCGGCGGTACGTCGCTCTGGCTCGAGGGGCCGCGCGGCACCGATTCGCGCGGACTGGCGGAGGCCGCAGCCTCGCGCAGCGTCATCATCGAGCCCGGCGACCGCTTCTTCGATCGCACCGAAAAGCCATCGCGTTTCATGCGCTTGGGCATTTCCTCGATCGCGTTGCAGCACATCGAACCCGGCATCCGCGAACTGGCGACGGCAGCTGGACGCAGGCCGGCAGCGGCCTGATCTCCCTTCCCCGACCGGAGCCTGGCGCATGTAGTGCGGCTCCGGTCCTTTAGCTCCTTGGCATATGCGACGGGACCGGCTGGCACATAGGCTGTGCCAATGCCGGCGGCATAGTCGCTGTATAGAGGGGACGAAGCAGGCCGATGGTGGACCAACCGCCGCGCCCGCTCCGCAGCTAAAGTTGGAGTGCCTTCATGCCAATGGCCCATGAGAAGCAGGACGTGTCCGCAGACCAGCGTTCGCGGCGGTCCGGCGGGCGCGAGGCGCGCCGCGCCATGCGGGCGGCACCGCTTGCCGACGACGTCAAGCCGGTGCGCGCCGGCCTCGAAGGCGGGAGCTACAGCCCGCTCAGCGGCAATGATTGCGAACGTATCCATGAGGCCGTGCTTACCCTTCTGGAGACAGTCGGCTTCGCCAATGCCATCCCCTCCTGCATCGAGGCACTGACCAAGGCGGGCGCGACCCTCGGTGAGGACGGCCGCCTGCGCTTTCCTCGCGGCCTTGTGCTCGACACCATCAAGAAAGCGGCGCGGCATTTCACCCTGCACGGCCAGGATCCGAAGCACGACATGGTGATCCAGGGCAAGCGTGTGCATTACGGCACGGCTGGTGCTGCGGTGCATCTTGTCGATGTCGAAAAGCGTGAGTATCGCGAGTCGCTGCTGCAGGACATTTACGATGCCGCGCGCCTGGTCGAAGGGCTCGACAACATCCATTTCTTCCAGCGGCCAATGGTGCCGCGCGACATTCCCGACCCGCTCGATATGGATTTCAACACGCTCTACGCCTGCGTCATGGGCACGTCGAAGCATGTCGGGACCTCGTTTACCGTGCGCGAGAACGTTAAGCCGGCGCTCGACATGCTCTATGCGATCGCGGGCGGCGAAGCGAATTTTCGCGCCCGGCCTTTCGTCTCCAATTCGAACTGCTTCGTCGTGCCGCCGATGAAGTTTGCCGAGGACGCCTGCGGCGTTCTCGAAGCCTGCGTCGAGGGCGGCATTCCGATCCTGCTGCTGTCGGCAGGACAGGCGGGTGCGACGGCACCGGCGGCGATTGCGGGCGCCGTGGTGCAGGCAGTCGCCGAAGTGCTCGTCGGCCTTATCTATGTCAACGCGATCAAGCCCGGCCATCCGGCGATCTTCGGCACCTGGCCGTTTGTCTCGGATCTCAGGACCGGCGCCATGTCGGGCGGTTCGGCCGAGCAGGCGGTGCTGACCGCGGCCTGCGCGCAGATGGCGCAATTCTACGATCTGCCGGGCGGTTCGGCCGCCGGCATGACAGATTCGAAACTGCCTGACATTCAGTCCGGCTACGAAAAGGGCATAACCGACGTGATGGCCGGTCTCGCCGGCCTCAACCTGGTCTATGAATCGGCCGGCATGCACGCGTCGCTGCTCGGCTTCTGCCTGGAGAGCCTGATCATCGACAATGACATGCTCGGCCACTGCCTGCGCTGCGTGCGCGGCATCGAAGTGACGGACGAGTCGCTGTCGATCGACACCATTGCCGATGTCTGCCTGAAAGGGCCGGGCCATTATCTCGGCAACGAGCAGACGCTGCGGCTGATGCAGACCGAATATTTCTATCCGGCCGTCGGCGACCGCTTTTCGCCGAAGGAATGGAATGAGAAAGGCAGGCCCGATATCCTGCAACGGGCGATCATCGAGAAGAAACGCGTGCTTGCCGAACGCTTCCCGCGCCATGTGCCAAAACCGGTCGACGACAAATTGCGCGCCCGCTTCGGCGATATGATCAAGCTGCCGCGCGACAGAATGGGCGGCTGAGCGTTACCCGCTCGCAGCCAGCAACAAGACACCGGCCAGTGCCGATCCGGCGAGCGTCGGCAGCATGCCGATCTTCAGCTTCAGGATGGCGATCATCGAGGCACAGGAAAGCAGCGCCGCGCGCCAGTCTATCGATGAAAGCACCGGCACGTCCATTCCAAGCCCGACATTGCGCACTTCGCCGAAGATGACGTGCAAGCCGAACCATAGAGCGAGGTTCATGATGACGCCGACGACGGCGGCGGTGATCGCACCGAGCGCCGCCGACAGTGCCTTGTTGCCGCGCAGCGCTTCGATGTAGGGCGCGCCAAGGAATATCCACAGGAAACATGGGGTAAACGTCGCCCACAGCGTAAGCAGCGCTCCAAACAATCCGGCAAGAAGCGGCGCGAGCGCGCCGGAGTGGCGGAAGGCGGCGACGAAGCCGACGAACTGCAAGACCAGGATGAGCGGACCCGGCGTGGTTTCGGCAAGTCCGAGGCCGTCGACCATTTCACCCGGGGCGAGCCAGCCGAAGGATTCGACCGCTGCCTGCGCGACATAGGCAAGGACGGCGTAGGCGCCGCCGAAGGTGACGACCGCCATGACACTGAAAAAGCCACCGATTTGCGTCCATACGCTGGCAGAGCCGGTGACAGCCCAGACGAGCAGAACAGGCCCGAGCCAGATCGGTAGCCAGATCGCCAAAGTGCGCGGCGCATGCCATCGCGTCGGCCTGACGTGGGTCAGTTCGCCGCGCTCGAACATCAGATCGACCGCGCCCTTAACGTCGGGAACATCGCCCTTGCCATGCGAGACGCCGGAAAAAAATGCCGGCGCACTACGGTTGCCGATCCAGCCTGCCAGCCCGGCAAGCAGGACGATCAGCGGAAACGGCACGTTCAACGCGTAGATGGCGATGAAGGCGGCGAGTGCGATCGACACCATGACGGGGTTTTTCAGCGCGCGTCTGCCGATCCGGATCACCGCCTCGATGACGATGGCGAGCACGGTCGCTTTGACCCCGAAAAACAGCGCCGCGACGAGTGGTACGTCGCCATAGAGCGCATAGAGGCTGCTCAGGACGAGCATGACAAGCGCGCCCGGCATGACGAAGAGAATGCCGGCAACAAGGCCGCCGACCGTTTTGTGCAGCAACCAGCCGATATAGATGGCGAGCTGCTGGGCCTCAGGGCCAGGCAGCAGCATGCAGTAGTTCAACGCATGCAGGAAGCGCTGTTCGCCGATCCAGCGCCGGTCCTCGACCAGTTCCTTGTGCATGAGCGCGATCTGCCCGGCCGGGCCGCCAAAGCTGAGCACCCCGATTTTCGCCCAGACCTTCACGGCCTGCCGGAAGCTCGGCACAACCGGCTCCCGGATCTCCGCCGGCTTTTTCGAAAGGACGGCGCTCACGATGGTTTGCCCGTGCTGACTGCGCCGGCGGCCGGCCAGTTATGCGTCTCCTCGGTGGCATCGCGGCACCAGCGGAAGAACGCATCGTAGAGCAGCATGCCGGCCTCGAGCTGCTCCAGATCGTCGCGAAACATCCGTGACAGGCCAAGCGAGGCCGCCAGGAACCCGGCCGCCTGTGGAACAAGATCGAGGCTCGCAGTATCGGCAGCGCGTATGATCGTGGCCAGGCGATCGAGCGCTTCGGATTTAAACCCGAACTCCTCGATCATGGTGTCGAAGGTGCAGCGTTCGCCGCGGTGGCTCCAGAACACGTTCTCGATGTCGAAAGGCACGGCCTGAAAGCGATCGGCGACGGCCGACACTTCAGCCGGCTCGACGAAGAGAAAGACCGCGTGCGGATCGATGAAGCGTCGGATCAGCCAAGGGCAGGCGATGCGATCGACCTTCGGGCGCGTACGCGTCACCCAAACGGTGCGGCCCTTGGCGTCAACGGGCGGTATCTTGTCGGCGTGAACGAGAAGGCCCTTGGCATCGCGCCATGCTTCAAACCCGCCGTCGAGCGATTCGGCGGCTATGCCCTCGTGGCGCAGCCATGCGGCGACGCCTTGCGAGAGCTTTTTCCCCTGCTGGCAGACGACTGTCACTTGCCTGCCGGCGAAGTCGGCAGCCCAGTTCGAGACAGTCCTGAAATCACGCCGATCCGACCCCGGCAGCAGGCGCGGATCGGAGTTGTAGTCATCATCGATGCGGACGTCGATGACTGCGGGCGCACCCGGCAGCCCAATCAGACGGGATAGTTGCGATACGGTGATAGCGGTTGTTGACGGCATGGCGTCCACCTCCTTGAAAGAGAAGCTTGGACGCGAACGTTGGGCTGACGCCTCACGGGGTCGTCGCGATGCACCCCTTGCGATGATCGTGGATTTGTCACGCTCGCTTGTCAAGCATTTGTCCCTGCTGTCGCAGGACAATCGTTTTTGACAAACGATGGC
The DNA here is from genome assembly GCF_040319475.1 of Mesorhizobium sp. M0904. Classification (NCBI taxonomy): domain Bacteria; kingdom Pseudomonadati; phylum Pseudomonadota; class Alphaproteobacteria; order Hyphomicrobiales; family Phyllobacteriaceae; genus Mesorhizobium; species Mesorhizobium sp. M0904. The sequence continues at coordinate 230,265 of NZ_JAMYOC010000004.1, forward strand.
GTCCAACTCTGTGCCGGGCATTTCTCCCCGTTAGCGGGCTGTTAACGGGGAGAAATGAGGTGACCGCAACACCGGCGACCTGACGGCTGGCCCGTGCGATGGACCCTGGTCAGTGATTGTCCCTCGGCACGCCGCTTGTATGCGCCACATCCTGGTATTTCACCGCCGGCTTCAGCACCATGCCTTCGGAAAACTGGTCGACCATGCCGCGCTGGATTTCCTGCCAGGGCGTCTGGTGCTTCGGATAGTGATAGCCGCCATTGTTCTGCAGCTCGGCGCGGCGCCGCGCGATCTCGTCGTCGCTGACGAGGATGTCGGCGGTGCCCTTGCGCAGGTCGATGCGGACGCGGTCGCCGGTCTTCAGCAGCGCCAGGCCGCCGCCGATGGCGGCTTCAGGCGAGGCGTTGAGGATCGACGGCGAGCCCGACGTGCCCGACTGACGACCGTCGCCGATACAGGCCAGCGCGTGGATGCCCTTTTTGATCAGATAGGCAGGCGGCTGCATGTTGACGACTTCGGCGCCGCCGGGATAGCCGATCGGACCGGCGCCGCGCATGAACAGGATGGTGTGCTCGTCGATGCCCTGTGCCGGGTCGTCGATGCGGGCGTGATAGTCCTCGGGGCCGTCGAAGACCATGGCGTTGCCCTCGAAGGCTTCGGGGTCCTTCGGGTTCGACAGATAGCGCTCGCGGAACTCGGGCGAGATGCCGCTGGTCTTCATGATCGCCGAATCGAACAGATTGCCCTTGAGATTGATGAAGCCGGCATTGGCTTTCAGCGGCTCGGCAACCGGGCGGATGACGTCGAGGTTCTCGTTAACGGCGCCGCGGCAATTGTCGCCGATGGTCTTGCCGTTAGCGGTCGTGGCTTCCGGATAGGGCAGCAGGCCGCCCTTCATCAGTTCGGCGATCACGGCCGGCACGCCGCCGGCATGGTGATAGTCCTCTCCGAGATATTCGCCCGTCGGCTGCAGATTGACGATGAGCGGTATGTTGAGGCCGACCTTCTGCCAATCGTCATTGTCGAGCGGCACGCCGAGATGGCGGGCGATGGCGTTGAGGTGGATCGGCGCATTGGTCGAGCCGCCGATCGCCGAGTTGACGACGATGGCGTTCTCGAAGGCCTTACGGGTCATGATGTCGGAGGGCTTCAGATCCTCATGCACCATGTCGACGATGCGCTTTCCGGTCTCGTAGGCGATCTGGCCGCGTTCGCGATAGGGGGCGGGGATAGCGGCCGAGCCCGGCAATTGCATGCCGAGCGCCTCGGCCAGCGAATTCATCGTGGTGGCGGTGCCCATCGTGTTGCAATAGCCGGTCGACGGGGCCGAGGAGGCAACGATATCCATGAACTCGTCATAGCCAATCTCGCCGGCCGACAGGCGCTGGCGCGATTCCCAGACGATAGTGCCGGAGCCCGTGCGCTTGCCCTTGTGCCAGCCGTTGAGCATCGGCCCGACCGAAAGCGCGATGGCCGGGATGTTGACGGTGGCCGCGGCCATCAGCATGGCCGGCGTCGTCTTGTCGCAGCCGATGGTGAGCACCACACCGTCGAGCGGATAGCCGTAGAGCACCTCCACCAGGCTGAGATAGGCAAGATTGCGATCAAGTGCAGCAGTCGGCCGTTTGCCGGTCTCCTGGATCGGGTGGCAAGGGAACTCGAAAGGGATGCCACCCATCGAGACAATGCCTTCGCGCACGCGCTTGGCCAGTTCGATGTGGTGGCGGTTGCAGGGCGACAGGTCCGAGCCGGTCTGCGCGATGCCGATCAGCGGCTTGCCGGACATCAGTTCGGCCCGCGTCAGCCCGTAATTCAGGTAACGTTCCAGATAGAGTGCCGTCATGCCCGGATTGTCGGGATTGTCGAACCACTCCTGCGAGCGAAATTTTTTCTTGCTGGTGGGGGCGCCTGCCATCGTGGTCTCCGTATTTGTATGACAAATCGATATGACAACGCGCGGGAGCAGGCAAGGGGCACGCGCAATCCGAATCCGCACTTTGGTGCGATAGACACACATCTGCCTCCGCGCTAGACGGGATCGTGGTTTGTCAGCCCGCTATCCCGGAAAAGCTGGAACGTGTCGCCGCGGACCTACCGGGCCCTTCCGGCCGCCCTCCCCTCAAGGTCCCACTTGGGGGAGGACATCCGCATCACTCGAACACGATGCTCGGCACTGCAGCCTCGGCCGCGCCGCGCTCTTCATTGACGCGGTCCCAAACCTTGGCGGCGATGTCGCGGTAGATTTTCGCCTCGGCGCCATCGGGTTTCGAGACCACCACCGGCGTGCCAGCATCCGAGCTTTCGCGGATGCCCATCTCGAGCGGCACTTCGCCAAGGAAGGTGACCCCGAGACGCTCGGCCTCGCGGCGCGCGCCGCCATGGCCGAAGATGTCGTAGCGTTTTCCCGTATCGGGGGCGAGAAAATAGCTCATATTTTCGACGATACCCAATAGCGGCACGTCAACCTTTCTGAACATGTTGAGGCCTTTGCGCGCATCGATCAGGGCCAGGTCCTGTGGCGTCGAGACGATGACGGCGCCGGCCAGCGGCACCTGTTGGGCCATGGTCAGCTGGGCGTCGCCGGTGCCGGGCGGCATGTCGACGACGAGCACATCGAGCGGTCCCCATTCGACCTCGCGCAGCATCTGCGTCAATGCCGACATCACCATCGGCCCGCGCCAGATCATCGGCGTCTCCTCATCGACGAGAAAGCCCATCGACATGACCTTGAGGCCATAATTTTGCATCGGTTTCAGGATCTTGCCGTCGACGGTCTGCGGCCTGCCTCGAATGTTGAGCAGACGCGGCATGGAAGGGCCATAAATATCGGCATCGAGCACGCCGACCCGCAGCCCGTTGGCGGCAAGCCCAAGGGCGATATTGACGGCGGTGGTCGACTTGCCGACGCCGCCCTTGCCGGAAGCGACGGCGATGATGGCCTCGATGCCGGGTACGCCGCGCTTGCCCTGGCTGTGCGAGGCAGGCGCCTGTGGGGCGGGACGGGCAGGTGCGGCTGGTGGAGCGGGCCTCTGAGCCGGTCTTTGCGGAACCGGCGCCTCCATGCCGCCGCCCTTCTTTTCCGCCGTCAGCGCGACCACGGCGCCGGCGACACCGGGGATCGCCTTGACGACACGTTCGGCCGCCGCACGCAGCGGCTCCATCTCCTGGGCACGGGCAGCGGGAACGGTGATCGAGAAGAACACCTTGGCATCGGCAATGAAAATCTCTGAAACCATGCCGAGATCGACGATATTGCCGGTGAAATCCGGCCCATTGACCGTCTTCAGGCGCTCGATAACCATTTCCTTGGTCACGTTTTCATGGGCGGCGGGCATGAGTTTTTCCTCTACTTTTCCGCTCCAGATAATGCAGTTCCGGAACAGAACCAAGCGATGGACCAACAGTTGCAGCGGCGTATGGGGGAGGAAGCGACCATACGACAGCATTTCCAGCGGGAGTGGCCGTCGCCAAATCGTCAACGCAACCTATTTCAGTGGACATGGAATGACCGCCAGCGAAGGAGACGAATCATGCTCGCAAACAGCAACGCAACGGCCAATCTCGCGGTGAAGGACCTGGCCAAGGCCAGGGCTTTTTACGAAGGAACGCTCGGCCTGAAAGAAGTGCACAATGAGGGTGGTGAACTGATCGTCTATGAAAGCGGCGATACCGCCATCAACGTCTACCGTTCGAACTTCGCTGGGACCAACAAGGCGACGGCTGTGACCTGGACGGTCGGCGATGAACTCGGCAAAATCGTTGAGGCATTGAAATCGAAGGGCGTGACATTCGAGCATTACGACATGCCAGGCCTGACGCTTGAGGGCGATGTCCATGTCGGCCAGGGCATGAAGGTCGCATGGTTCAAGGATCCGGACGGCAACATCCTGAACCTTGTGGATAGGTAGATACGGCGCATCGCCTGCCGCGCAGTGCTACGGTGCTGTCACCATGCCAGGCCGACCGCGAGGTAGGTGAGAGCCGCGATGGCCGCGGTTGCCGGCAAGGTGACGATCCATGCCACCACGATGTTGCCGGCAATGCCCCAGCGAACGGCGGAGACGCGGCGGGCGGCGCCGACGCCGATGATGGCGCCGGTGATCGTGTGCGTGGTCGATACAGGAATACCGAGCCAGGTGGCGGCGAACAGGGTAATCGCACCGCCGGTCTCGGCGCAGAAACCCTGCATCGGGTTCAGCCGGGTGATCTTGGAGCCCATGGTGTGGACGATGCGCCAGCCGCCGAACAATGTGCCCAGCGCCAGCGCCGACTGACAGGTGATGACGACCCACAGCGGCACGTAGAAATTCGCGCCGAGCATGCCTTGAGAATAGAGGAGCACGGCGATGATGCCCATGGTCTTCTGCGCGTCGTTGCCGCCATGGCCGAGCGAATAGAGCGAGGCGGAAAAGAACTGCATGACGCGGAAGGTGCTGTCGACGGCAAACGGTGTCTGCCGCAGGAACAGCCAGGAGACCGCGAGGATCAGGACGAGCGCCAGCAGAAAGCCTGCCGCCGGCGATAGCACGATGGCCGCCGTGGTCTTGCCCAACCCGGCCCAGACGATGGCGCCGGTGCCTGCCTTGGCGACGCCGGCGCCGACCAGACCGCCGATCAGCGCGTGCGAACTGCTGGACGGGATGCCGACGAGCCAGGTGACGATGTTCCAGACGATGGCGCCGACAAGTGCTGCGAAGATCACGGCCGGCGTGACGATGCTGGCGTCGATGATGCCGGTTCCCAGCGTCTCCGCCACGTGGAGACCGAAGAACATGAAGGCGATGAAATTGAAGAAGGCCGCCCAGAACACCGCATAATGCGGCCGCAGCACCCGGGTGGAGACGATGGTGGCGATGGAGTTGGCGGCATCGTGCAGGCCGTTGAGGAAATCGAAGAACAGCGCGACGACGACAAGGCCGACCAGCACGGGAAAGGCTATCGCGGCTTCCACTATACGTTCTCGATGACGATGCCGCTGATTTCGTTGGCAACGTCCTCGAAGCGGTCGACCACCTTCTCCAGCTGGCCGTAGATCTCGCTGCCGATCAGATAGGCCATCGGGTCGCTGCGGCCATGCCGCTTGAACAGGTCCTTCAGGCCTTGCTCGTGCAGGTCGTCGGCCCGGCCTTCGGCACGCATGACTTCCTCGGCGATGGCATTGAGGCGCACCGTGTGCGCCCCGACCTTGCCGAGCAGCGGGATCGCCTCGGCCACCAACTTGGCGGCCTCGACGATGACGCCTCCCATTTCCTGCATCAGCGGGTCGAATTCCTTCTTCTCGAACAGCCTTACCGTCTTGACGGTCTTGTGCATCATGTCGATGGCATCATCCATCGACTGGATCAGGTCCTTGATGTCGCCGCGATCGAAGGGCGTGATGAAGGAGCGCCGCACCGCAAGCAGCACCTCCGCGGTGATCTGATCGGCTTCGTCCTCGAGATCGATGATCGTCTGACACCAGCGGTCGATGTCGTTGCCCTGCAGAAGCTGCTGCAGTGCCTCGGCGCCACCGACCACGGTGCGGGAATGCCGCTCGAACAGGTCGAAGAAGCGATCTTCGCGCGGCAAAAGCTTGCGGAACCAGCCCAGCATGTTCGGTCTCCCGTCGTGTCCAGTCCACGACCCCGTCTGATCCACATAGCGCCGCATTCCATTGCGGGAAACAGTAAGCCGGCTGAAAGATGTGGATGCGGACGATTTACACAGGCGGCTTGCGGCCGAAGGCGATTTCCACGACCTTGCGCGCTACGACAGGACATATCGTCCGTGACAGGCTCCCGACGGCATGATCGACAAGCTGGAATTCTTCATAGCACTTGCCAAGGAAGAGCATTTCGGCCGGGCGGCCGAAGTATGCGGCGTCACCCAGCCGACACTTTCGGCCGGCATCAAGCAGCTGGAGGGCCAGCTCGGCGTGATGCTGGTGCTGCGCGGCTCGCGCTTCCAGGGGCTGACGCCGGAAGGCAAACAGGTGCTGGTGTGGGCGCGCCGCATCGTCGGCGACAGCAGGACCATGCGCGAGGAGATGCGGGCGGCGCGTCACGGCCTGTCAGGGCGTATCCGCATCGCGGCGATCCCGACGGCGCTGGCCATGGTGGCGCGATTGACGACGCCGTTTCGGGCAAAACACCCCGGCGTCACCTTCTCGGTGCTGTCGCGGACCTCGATCGAGGTGCTGTCGCTGCTCGGCAATTTCGATATCGACGCCGGCATCACCTATCTCGACAACGAGCCGCTCGGACGCGTCACCAGCGTACCGCTCTATGACGAGCGCTATCAGCTGATCACCGCCGTCGGGAACCCGTATTTCGACCGCGACAAAGTGACATGGGCCGAGCTCAGTCAGCTGCCGCTCTGCCTGCTGACGCCGGACATGCAGAACCGCCGCATCATCGACCAGCATCTGGCCGAAGCCGGCGTGCAGGTGCGGCCGACATTGGAATCCAACTCGATGATCGTGCTGTTCTCGCATATCCGCACCGGCAAATGGTCGTCCATCATGCCGCTTAACCTTGCGGAAACGTTCGGCTTTTCCGAGCCGATCCGGGCTATCCCGATCGTCGAGCCGGATGCCAGCCACACCGTCGGGCTGGTGGCGGCGCCGCGCGAACCGCACACGCCGCTGGTCTCGGCGCTGTTGGACGAGGCAATGGCGCTGGCGGACGATTTCCGCACCCGTCGCTAGGCTAGACAATGCTGGTGATCGCGAACGATAGAAAATTTCTATCGAGCAACGGATCGGCTTTATTGATTTAGCGGGTTTCCTCTGATTTCCTAAGCACTTAGCGGAAGACCGCCACGACCAGGGAGGGCGCTGCATGTCGATGCAGCCTGCAAGTACCGAGATCGCATCGCGCACCGCGGCGATCATCCACGAGTTGAAAGGCCTCGAAGGCCCGCTGTTGCCGATCCTGCACGGCATACAGGAAGAGTTCGGCTATGTGCCGCAGGATGCGCTGCCGGTCATCGCCGAGGCGCTGAACATCTCCAGGGCCGAGGTGCATGGCGTCGTCACCTTCTATCACGATTATCGCAGCCAGCCGGCCGGCCGGCATGTGCTGAAGCTCTGCCAGGCGGAAGCCTGCCAGTCGATGGGTTCGGATGCGATTGCCGCCAGGCTCAAATCATTGCTGGGCATAGGCTTCCACGAGACAACCCGCGACGGTTCGGTGACGCTGGAGCCGGTCTATTGCCTCGGCCTTTGCGCCTGCTCGCCGTCGGCGATGCTGGACGGCGAGGTGATCGGGCGGCTCGACGACGAAAAGCTCAATGAAATCGTTGCCGAGGTGCGCTCATGATCCCGCGTATCTATATTCCCGGCGATTCCGGCGCGCTGGCGCTGGGTGCGGAAAAGGTTGCCAAGGCGGTTCGGGCGGAATTGGCCGAGCGCGGCATCGAGGCCAAGATCGTGCGCAACGGCTCGCGCGGTGCCTATTTCCTCGAGCCGATGGTCGAGGTGGCAACGGCCAATGGCCGTGTCGCCTATGGGCCGGTGAAGCCATCCGACGTCAAAAGCCTGTTCGACTGCGGCTTCCTCACCGGCTGTCACCACAAACGCTGGCTCGGCGCTCCCGACCAGATTCCGTTCCTGGCGAGGCAGACGCGGCTGACCTTTGCGCGCTGCGGCGTCACCGATCCGCTGTCGCTCGATCACTACAAGGCGCATGGCGGGCTGAACGGCTTGCAGAATGCAGTGGCGATGATGCCGGCCGACATCGTCAAGCAGGTGACCGAGTCCGGGCTGCGCGGTCGTGGCGGCGCCGGCTTCCCGACTGGCATCAAATGGAAGACGGTGCTCGATACGTCGGCCGACCGCAAATACATCGTCTGCAATGCCGATGAAGGCGATTCCGGCACGTTCGCCGACCGCATGATCATGGAAGGCGACCCTTTCGTGCTGATCGAAGGCATGGTGATCGCCGGCATCGCCACCGGCGCGACCAAGGGCTTCATCTATATCCGCTCCGAATATCCGCATGCGGTGGCGGTGATGCAGAAGGCCGTCGAGATCGCCCGCAAGGCCGGCGTGCTCGGCGTCAATGTGCTCGGCTCGGCCAATTCATTCGACATGGAAGTCCGCGTCGGCGCCGGCGCCTATGTTTGCGGCGAGGAGACGGCGCTGCTCGACAGCCTCGAAGGCAAGCGCGGACAGGTGCGGGCCAAACCGCCACTGCCGGCGCACAAGGGCCTGTTCGGCAAGCCGACGGTGATCAACAACGTCATCTCGCTGGCCTCGGTGCCGGTGATCATGGACAAGGGCGCCGCCTTCTACAAGGATTTCGGCATGGGCCGTTCGCGCGGGACCATCCCGATCCAGATTGCCGGCAACGTCAAATATCCCGGTCTCTACGAGGCGGCGTTCGGCATGACGCTGGGTGAGATCGTTGACGATATCGGCGGCGGCACGGCGACCGGGCGTCCGGTCAAGGCTGTGCAAGTGGGTGGCCCGCTCGGCGCCTATTTCCCGCGCGCCCTGTTCGACACGCCATTCGACTACGAAGCGTTTGCCGCCAAGGACGGGCTGATCGGCCATGCCGGCATCGTCGTTTTCGACGACAGCGCCGACATGCTGAAGCAGGCACGCTTTGCCATGGAATTCTGCGCTATCGAAAGCTGCGGCAAGTGCACGCCGTGCCGCATCGGCTCGACGCGCGGCGTCGAGGTGCTGGACCGGCTCGCCCAGAACATCGAACCGGAAAAGCAGATCGCACTGGTCACCGACCTTTGCAACACGATGAAGTTCGGCTCGCTTTGCGCTCTCGGCGGCTTCACCCCATATCCAGTGATGAGTGCACTCAACCATTTCCCGGACGACTTTCGGCCGACGCCAGTCGCCGAAGCAGCGGAATAGGAGCGGACAAGCATGAACGCGGCATTCGACATCAAATCGCTGGTCCAGGAAATCGACTACGGCACACCCGCCTCCGAAGCCGAACAGCAGGTAACACTGACAGTCGACGGCAAGTCGGTGACGGTGCCGGCGGGCACCTCGATCATGCGCGCTTCTATGGAAGCGGGCGTTGAAATCCCGAAGCTGTGCGCAACCGACATGCTGGATTCGTTTGGCTCCTGCCGGGTCTGCCTCGTCGAGATCGACGGGCGCGGCGGCACGCCGGCCTCGTGCACGACGCCGGTCGGCGAGGGCATGGTCGTGCACACACAGAGCGACCGGCTGAACGCCATTCGCCGCGGCGTGATGGAACTCTACGTCTCTGACCACCCGGTGGCGTGGGGCGAGAAGGCCGGCACCGGCGCCAGCGAGTTCGACAAGGTCGTCAGGACGGTCGGCCTGACCGAGAACCGCTATGGCGTCGACGGGCGCAACCACGTCAAGCAGGAAAACGGCGTGGCGCCCGGGCATGGCTCGCTGACCATCGACTATATCGCCCGCGATGAATCCAACCCCTATTTCACCTACGATCCGGCGCAATGCATCGTCTGCTCGCGCTGCGTGCGCGCCTGCGAGGAGGTGCAGGGCACGTTCGCGCTGACCATCGAGGGCCGCGGCTTCGAATCCAGGGTCTCGGCCGGCATGCACGAGGCGTTCGTCGATTCCGAGTGCGTGTCGTGCGGGGCCTGCGTGCAGGCCTGCCCGACCGATGCGCTGAGGGAGAAGACCGTGCTGGCGAAAGGCCTGCCCGAGCGCTCGACCGTCACCACCTGCGCCTATTGCGGCGTCGGCTGCTCGTTCAAGGCCGAGGTCAAGGGCAACGAGGTCATTCGCATGATGCCCTACAAGGCAGGCAAGGCCAACCACGGCCACTCCTGCGTCAAGGGCCGCTTCGCCTATGGCTATGCGACGCACAAGGACCGTATCCTGAAGCCGATGATCCGCGAGCGGGTCAGCGATCCGTGGCGCGAAGTGTCGTGGGAAGAGGCGCTCACCCACACGGCGAATGAATTCCGCCGCATCCAATACCAGTACGGCCGCACCTCGATCGGCGGCATCACCTCCTCGCGCTGCACCAATGAGGAGACCTACCTCGTCCAGAAGCTTGTCCGGCAGGGCTTCCGCAACAACAATGTCGACACCTGCGCCCGGGTCTGCCATTCGCCGACCGGCTATGGTCTCGGCCAGACCTTCGGCACCTCAGCCGGCACGCAGGACTTCGATTCGATCGAGCAGACGGACGTCATCCTGCTGATCGGCGCCAATCCGACCGATGCCCATCCGGTGTTCGCTTCGCGCATGAAAAAGCGCATGCGCCAGGGCGCCAAGCTGATCGTGCTCGATCCGCGCCGCACCGACATCGTGCGCTCGGCCCATGTCGAGGCTCAGTACCATCTGCCGCTGAAGCCGGGCACCAACGTCGCCATGCTGACGGCACTTGCCCATGTCATCGTTACCGAAGGCCTGTTCGACGAGGCCTTCATCCGCGAGCGCTGCGACTGGGACGAGTTCCAGGACTGGGCGTCGTTCGTGGCACTGCCGGAAAACAGCCCGGAGGTCGTCGGCCAGCTTGCCAATGTCGATCCCGACGACATACGCGGTGCGGCCCGGCTCTACGCCCGCGGCGGCAACGGCGCGATCTATTACGGCCTCGGCGTGACCGAGCACAGCCAAGGCTCGACCACCGTCATCGCCATTGCCAACCTCGCCATGGCGACCGGCAATATCGGCCGGCCGGGCGTCGGCGTGAACCCGCTGCGCGGCCAGAACAATGTGCAGGGCTCTTGCGATATGGGCTCGTTCCCGCACGAGCTTCCCGGCTATCGCCACATTTCAGGCGACGCGGTGCGCGCGATCTATGAGAGCCTGTGGGGCGTCAAGCTCGACGACGAGCCTGGCCTGCGCATCCCCAATATGCTGGACGCAGCCGTCGACGGTTCGTTCAAGGGGCTCTATGTGCAGGGCGAGGATATCCTGCAGTCCGACCCCGACACCAAGCATGTCGCCGCCGGACTGGCGGCGATGGAATGCGTGGTCGTGCACGATCTCTTTCTCAACGAGACGGCCAATTACGCGCATGTCTTCCTGCCCGGCTCGACCTTCCTCGAGAAGGATGGCACCTTCACCAATGCCGAGCGCCGCATCAACATGGTGCGCAAGGTGATGGAGCCGAAATGCGGCTATGCCGACTGGGAAACGACGCAGGAGCTCGCCAAGGCGCTCGGCCTCGGCTGGACCTACACGCATCCATCGCAGATCATGGACGAGATCGCCAAGACGACGCCGAGCTTCGCCGGCGTTTCCTTCGACCTCCTCGACAGAGTGGGCTCGGTGCAGTGGCCCTGCAACGAGAAGTCGCCGGAGGGCACGCCGATCATGCATATTGGCGGCTTCGTGCGCGGCAAAGGCAAGTTCATCCGCACCGAATACGTCGCGACCGACGAAAGGACCGGGCCGCGCTTCCCGCTGCTGCTGACCACCGGCCGCATCCTGTCGCAATACAATGTCGGCGCGCAGACCCGGCGTACCGAGAACGTGGTCTGGCATAGCGAGGACCGGCTGGAGATCCATCCGCACGATGCGGAAAATCGCGGCCTGCGCGACGGCGACTGGGTGCGGCTGACCAGCCGCTCAGGCGAGACGACGCTGCGCGCGCTGATCACCGAGCGGGTGTCGCCAGGCGTCGTCTATACGACCTTCCACCATCCCGACACCCAGGCCAACGTCATCACCACCGACTTCTCCGACTGGGCGACCAACTGCCCGGAATACAAGGTGACCGCAGTGCAGGTGGGCGCGTCCAACGGCCCGTCGGAATGGCAGCGCGACTATGACGAGCAGGCAAAGCAAAGCCGCCGTATCGCGAAGTTGGAAGCGGCGGAGTAGTCCTTGACCGCGCGCCGCAAAGCCATTGCGCAGATCTCGCGGCTGGCGCGCCGCGCCGGCGGCACCGCGGCCGCCAACCGGATGGTGCCGGAAGAGACGCCGGTGGCGTTCTCCTTTGCCGGCACCACGCATGCGGTGATGATGGCAAGTCCGGCTGATTTCGAGGATTTCGCGCTCGGCTTCTCGCTGACCGAAGGCATCATTGCCTCGCCGGACGAAATCGAAGCCATCGAGGTCGAGGATCACGGCGCCGGCATCGACATCCAGATCCGGCTGAAGGACCAGGCCAACACCCGCTTCGAAGCGCGGCGAAGACGGCTGGCCGGCCCGGTCGGCTGCGGGTTGTGCGGCATCGAATCGATCGAGGAGGCGATGCGCTCGGTAAACTCGGTCGGTGCGTCAACACTTACGCTTCAGGCCAACGATATCGTCCGTTCGGTCAAGCTGCTGTCGAAGGTGCAGCCGCTGCACACCGAGACTGGTGCCGTCCACGCCGCCGGTTTTTACCTTCCCGACAGGGGCGTCGTCATGGCGCGCGAGGATGTCGGCCGCCACAATGCGCTGGACAAGCTGGCCGGCGCGCTGGCCAGGGCCGGTATCGACGGCGCCAGCGGTGCCGTCGTCGTCACGTCGCGCGTTTCGGTCGAGATGGTGCAGAAGACTGCGGCGATCGGCTCGGCCGTCATCATTGCCGTCTCGGCGCCGACCGCACTTGCCATCCGCACCGCGGACGAGGCCGGCATGACGCTGGTGGCGCTGGTACGCGGCGACGATTTCGATATTTTCACCCATCCTGACCGCGTGGTTTCCGGAGTTGCCAAGCATGTCGCATGACGAAGGCCACCTCATGAGCACCAGCGAAAAGCTGGTTCGCATGGCCAACCAGATTGCCGCCTTTTTCCACTCAAAGCCGCGCGAGCAAGGCATTGCCGGCGTCGCCGAGCACATCAACAAGTTCTGGGAGCCGAGGATGCGCCGGCAATTGTTCGAGATGCTGGACAGCGGTGGCGAGGGGTTCAACGAGCTTGTCGTCGCGGCCGCGCCACACATCAAGCGGCCGGGCGCGCCGGAGGGCGCAGGTTTCAGCGCTGGCGGAGCGAACACCGAGACTGCCGCCGCGTCACAGAAGTAGGCGCCGCGGGCCCACATTCACACTCTCTAAAGTTTCATCTGCCGCAAGCCGCGCGCCTCTGCTATGATCCGGCGATAAGAAATCGTCGGGTCGGGCGGACAACTCGTGAGGCCGATCGAAACTCGATACGCGCTCAGTGGCGACGTGCGGATCGCCTATCAGGTGGTCGGCCAGGGATCGCTCGATCTCGTCTTCGTGCCGGGTTTCATTTCCAATCTCGACCTGCACTGGGAAGACGAGGGCTACACCCGGCTGTTGAAGCGGCTTTCCGCGTTCTCACGGCTGATCCTGTTCGACAAGCGCGGCACCGGTCTGTCCGACCGCGTCGATGTCCACCACCTGCCCAGCCTCGAAACCCGCATGGACGATGTACGCGCGGTGATGGATGCGACCGGCAGCGGCCGCGCCGCCTTGCTCGGCGCTTCGGAAGGCGCGCCGATGGCAATGCTGTTCGCCGCCACCTACCGGAGCGGACGCGGGCGCTGGCGCTTTATGGCGGCTATGCGCATTTCCACAAATGGGTGATGCCGCCGGAACGCCTGGAGGCGTTCATCGCGACGGCGGAGACCGCATGGGGCACCGGCGCCACCCTGCCGCATTTCGCGCCCGGTCGCGTCGACGATCCGCGTTTCGCCACATGGTGGGCGCGCTTCGAGCGGCTGTCGGCGAGTCCGACGGCGGCTATCGCCCTGGCCCGCATGAATGCAGCAATCGACGTGCGCGGCGTGCTGGCGACGATCAGCGCGCCGACGCTGCTGGTCCACCGCCGAAACGATGCACGCGTCGACCCGGAGGCCAGCCGCTTCCTGGCAAGGAAGATCCCGAATTCGCGATTGGTCGAGGTACCCGGGCGCGACCACCCGATCTGGACCGGCGATGTCGACCGGGTGGCTGATGTGATCGAGGAATTCCTGACCGGAGCGCGCGCCGTTGCCGAGGTGGAACGAATGCTGGCAGCACTTCTGGTCACCCGGATCTACGACACGGCGCGGCTTGGCGACCGCATGTGGAGCGAGCGCAGCCAGCGTTTTCAGGAAACATGGCGCCTGCTGGTCGGGCGCCATGGCGGCCGCCCGGCCGGCACGCATGGCGAACTGATAATGGCGCGCTTCGACGGCCCGGCGCGGGCCGTCCGCTGCGCGGCGGCGCTGCGCGATGCGGCGCAGGAAATCGGCGTCGCCAGCGCGCAGGGCGTGCATGTCGGCGAGGTCGAGCTGCGTGGGCCGCCGACGGGATTGACTGCGCGCGTGACGATGCAGCTTGCCGCACATGCCGGGCGCGGCGACATAATCGCATCGCGGCTGGTCGCCGACCTCGCCGCCGGTTCAGGTCTTCATTTCAACGACGCCGGGCGCATCGCACTTGACGAGCTGGATGAAGTTGGCGCTGGTGCAGGCGACCTCGGAACAGCATCTCGAGCCGGCCTGCCGGCTGAAGGCCAAGGCTGCCGAGCCGGCCGCACTGACAGCGCGCGAAAGCGAGGTGGTGAACCTCATTGCCGACGGCAAGAGCAATGCCGCGATCGCCGCCGAACTCGGGCTGAGCGAACACACGGTCAAGCGCCACGTCGCCAATATTCTGCTCAAGCTGGACCTGCCGTCGCGGGCGGCGGCGGCGGCGTTCTCGGCCCGGCACGCTGGCCCGCACGGGCCATAGCAGCCATGGCGCTTTCGGGCGAAGCGGCTGGGCATGCTAAGCGCTATCACTTCGTCCCATGCAGGCCAGGCGGATATCGCCGGGAAAGGCGCTGCGAAGGGAGAAATAAAATGCTGAAGTCGACACTTAAATCGCTGGTGCTGGCGGCAGGCGTTGGCGCGCTGCTGGCGATAGTTCCTGCCAAGGCCGAGGACGCCTCGGCGACGGCCGCCTACAAGGATATCCAGGCCACGCTCGGCTCGGTGCCGGACATGTTCAAGACGCTGCCGGACGTCGCTGTCGCCGGCGCCTGGGCCGAGATCAAGGGCGTGCAGCTCAACCCGAAAACCGCGCTCGACGGCAAGACCAAGGAATTGATGGGCCTCGCCGTCGCCTCGCAGATCCCCTGCCAGTACTGCATCTATTTCCACACGCAGGCGGCCAAGCTCAATGGCGCCAGCGACGAGGAAATCAAGGAGGCGGTGGCGATGGCCGCGATCGTGCGCCACTGGTCGACGATGCTCAACGGCAGCCAGGTCGATCTCGCCACCTTCAAGAAGCAGTCCGATGAGGTGTTCGCGGCCGTCAAGGCGAAGTCGCAGTGAAAAACCGCTGCCCGGCGGCGAGCGCCAGGCAGCGGCTGATCAAGCAACCGCCCGATCGTCAAGACGGGCCCATGGAGGACAAAAATGCTGACCAAGACACAGGCGGTAGACGGCGCGGCGATCAAGAAGGCGATCGAGGGCCGTGACGGAAAATTGCTGGCGAGCTTCTATGCCGACGACGCATTGGTGCGGGTGATCGACCGCAACAACCCGCCGAGCAAGCCGCGCGAAATCCGCGGGCGCGCGGCGATCACCACATTCTGGGACGACATCTGCAGCCGCGCGATGACCCACAAGGTCGACACCACCATCGCCGACGGCAACAATCTCGCCTTCACCCAGGCCTGCGCCTATCCGGACGGGACCAAGGTGTTCTGCGCGGCGATGCTGGAGCTGAAGAACGGCCAGATCGCGCGGCAGACCGTCGTGCAGGCATGGGACGAGTGAGGCGGCGATGTTCAGTGCCAGATGGCAGATCGACGCCAAATTCGACCACAAGCAGACCGTGCTCTGTTGAAGAACCGGGAAGCGAGATCGGCCCGCAGGTCGGTCTCGACGACCTCAGGTCCAGATCATGGCCGGATCGATCGGCGCGAACCGACGGTCGAGTCACCAGGTCGAAGGCCTCGCCCAGTTGGAGGCGTTCTTCGCCAGGATCACCTAGATCGACGCGCACGCCAAATGGGCAAGGAAATGGAGCCCTACGGCGTGTCGGACACCAGCCTGTGGAACATCTGCCGCATCGTGGAATAGCAGTCCGGCTTAGTCCCTTCTCCCCGTCACTTACGGGGAAAAGGTGGCGGCAGCCCGATGAGGGGCAGCGCGACACTATGAGGGAGACCCCCTACTCGCTCTCACCTTCCAGCGCCGGCACGGACACCCCGGCAAGTTCCGCCGCCAGCAGCCGCGCGGCACCAGCGCGCGCGATCCTCAGCATCAGCGCCTTGCGTGTCGCGGCCGCCATGCGGTGCTCGGGCGCATCGCGCAAAATCTCGGCACCATAGCCGTCGGAGAGAATGAAGCCGCATTCTTCCGGAAAGATTTCCTGGGGCACGCCGGGATGCGTGGCGAAAAAGAAGCGGTCGGAATGCAGCCGGTAGTCCGGCCATTTGCGGTCGACCCTGAAATCCTCGACCGAGGATTTGATCTCGATGATCCAGATGTCGCCCTGGCGGGTCAGAGCCACGAGATCGGCGCGCCGCCCGGTGGCCAGCGACAGTTCGGGCAAGACATGCGCGCCCATGTCCTTGAGCAGCCGCTGCACGCCGCGCCTGACCAGCATGGCGCGCTCCGACTGGCGGCCGTCGATGAGCGGGTTGAGGGGAATCGGCGAGATGATCGGCATGGCCGCACCATGCCAGATTTTGTTCACGGTTTGAACCCGGTTTTTCAGGGTGATTATCCGGTTGACAAACCCAGCCTCTAGCTAACCGGCATCAAGCCCTCCAGAGCAATAATTCTCGTCGTTGCGCAGCGTTCGCGGATGGCTTTGAGGCGGCCGTATTCCGGAGAGTCGTACCATGCCAGGAGGGAAGCCATGTCCGGGAATTCGACAATGACGAGGCGATGAGGTTCCCAATCGCCTTCCAGAACTTTGGTGGCGCCGCCGCGAGCGATATACCTCCCCCCATAGCGGGCTTCGGTTGCCGGCACGTCCCGGCGGTATTCCTCGAAAACGGCGGCGTCGGTTATGTCGACATCAGCAATGAGATATGCGGCCATTGACCTTACTCCCTGAAAAAAACATTGAAACAGGTCTATTAGCGGCCCCGCAACTAAGCCAGCGGTACTACGCCTCGGAAACGACTCGCGTTCTCCCGGATTGGGGCGCTTAACTGTCTTGGTGGGGGCAGCTCTGGGAGGAGACGAACCATGCCGATGTATCTCACGCGATTCAGCTACAGGCCCGAAACCTGGGCGCGCTTGATGGATAATCCCGAGGATAGACGCGAGGCTGCCCGTTCCTATATCGAGTCGGTCGGCGGAAAGCTGCACGGGTTCTGGTATGCCTTCGGAGAGTACGACGGCTGGAACCTATGGGAGGCGCCGGACAACGTGTCGATGGCATCCGTCATGCTCGCCATCGGTGCGGGAGGCGCGCTCAGCTCGTACCAGACCACCGTGCTGTTAAGTGTCGAAGAGACGATGGACGCTCTTGGGAAAGCCAAGTCGATCCGGTATCGCCCACCGGGATCGTGACCGCCGCCCGCGCTTTGCGGAGTGTCGAAGGCTGGGGAACGCTTGCTCTCGGACGGCGCACGTTGCAGCTTGCGCTTTCAATGTCTGCCACGGATTTTAGGAGGAGCATTAGATGACGGAAGATGACGACCGGAAATCGGCGACGCCGGAGGAAATCCGCTCGGCCATCGGAGGCTGGGCGGTGCTTGGGGCAATTATCGTTGCCGTGTTTGGTGCGGCCTACGTCATGATCGATAGTTGAATGGCCAACGATCCTGGTCGCCCCGATGGATTGCCTGAAAAGATCGGCACGGTCCTTGGTGCATTGGTGGTGATCGGCACGTTCGGGCTTCTGGCTTGGGCCGTGCTTCGCGGCGTCCTTTATTAAACCCGGCCTGTCTGGACTTTCCCCTGCGGCGGCCGCGTCTCAGGCCGATCTCCTCGTAGCAACGGATGGTCTTGGCCGCAGGCCAGAGCGCCGGGCAGCGTCACCGACATTCATGGGTGATTTCTTCGTCTCCTGGTCCTTGTTCCTGGCCCATTGATTTTGCAACATAATCCTGCGGGGGCTGTTGCCGAAATGCCATAGTCGCAGGTTTACCAGCACGCAAGCGCAAGGATATAGGCATCGCCCGCTTGGCAAGCAAAGCAAATGCCAGCATGAATGAAGATGAAAAAAGCGGCCGACTCGAGCCGCTGTTGTTTGGGCAGGCATCGGACCTTTTCATGCGCATGAAGTCACTTGCAATCGTCGCGGCCCTGGCGCTGTCGACGGCTGTCGCCGGTTGCAGCACCATCGGCTCGCAGATCTTCACCAACAACTACGGCGCGGTGACCGACGCCGGCTATCACCTGCCGCGCGTTCCGATCGAAAAGGTGCCGTTCAAATACCGCCGGCAGATCGTCGACTACGACACCAGGGAAAAGCCGGGCACCATTATCGTCGATACGCAGAACAAGTTCCTCTTTTTCGTCATGGGCGACGGCGAAGCGATGCGCTACGGCATCGGCGTCGGCCGTGAGGGTTTCGAATGGCACGGCACCGCCCATATCGCGCTGAAGCGCGAATGGCCGACCTGGACACCGCCTTCGCAGATGATCAAGCGCCAGCCGGAGTTGGCCAAGTTTGCCGGTGGCATGGAGCCGGGGTTGAAGAACCCGCTCGGCGCGCGCGCCATGTACCTGTTCAACAAGGGCGGCGACATGGGTTATCGCCTGCATGGCAGCCCGGAATGGAATTCGATCGGCAAGGCGATGTCGTCGGGCTGCATCCGGCTGATGAACCAGGACATTATCGACCTCTACGACCGCACCTCGGTCGGCGCCAAGGTCATTGTGATATAAAACCCTTATACGCGGACCGTCTAGGCAACAACACAGACGTCGCAAACAGAAAACCGGGCACTTTGGCCCGGTTTTTTGTTGTCTATCGACGTTGACGATGGAACGGTGCGTCAGGAGACCTGTTCGACGTGCTGCACTTCCGGCACAAAGTGCCGGAGCAGGTTCTGGATGCCGTGCTTCAGCGTCGCCGTCGACGACGGACAGCCGGCGCAGGCGCCCTTCATGTGCAGGAACACGGTGCCGTTCTCAAAGCCGCGGAAGGTGATGTCGCCGCCATCCTGGGCCACCGCTGGGCGCACCCGCGTGTCGAGCAGCTCCTTGATGGTGACGACCAACTCCTCGTCGGCCTTGTCGTAGAATTCGCCGGTCTGGCTGGTCTCGGCGGCGGGGCCGGCCTTGGCCATCACCGGGGCGCCGGACATGAAATGCTCCATGATGGCGCCGAGGATAGCCGGCTTCAGATGCTGCCAGTCGGGGCCGTCCTTGGTCACGGTGATGAAATCATAGCCGAAGAAGACGCCGGTGACGCCGGGGATTTCGAACAGCCGGCCGGCGAGCGGCGAAGCCGTCGCGGCGCTATCGGCATCGCGGAAATCGGCGGTGCCTTCTTGCAGCACTTCCTTGCCGGGCAGGAATTTCAGCGTCGCCGGGTTTGGCGTCGACTCGGTCTGGATGAACATGGCCGTCTCCGTGCCCATTTCGGGCAACTAGTTTGGAATAGTTCTAATTAGGCTTTATCCGCCCGACATTCAAGCGAAAGGCATCGCGGGGAACGGCTGGCTGGCGGAATGTTTTGCTAGCGCCCTGAAACGCTTGGAGATGTGTTGAGATTCAGGTCAGGCCGAGCCGAAAATGGTGGGTTCCGAGAACCGGAGCGGAGCGTACTTTTGGTACGTGAGCACCGGAAGCGCAGGAAGCCGCCAATTGCAGGCCGGCCTCACCTGAATATCAGCGCATCTCAGGCGAGGCTGTCGATCTCTTCGTCCGACAGGTTCTGCGGCACCACCGTGACGGGAATCGGAAAGGCGGCGCCCTTGCCGGCGACCGCGCCGACCAGCGGCCCCGGCCCCTCCTTGCCGGCGCCTGCCGCCAGCACCAGGATGGCGATGTCCTGGTCTTCCTCGATCAGCTTGTGAATCTCTTCGGTCGGCTTGCCTTCGCGCACCACCAGTTCCGGCTCGATGCCGAGCTTCTGGCGCACCTTGTTGGCATAGCTGTCGAGTGCGGCACGCGCCGTGGCGGTCGCCTCCTCGCGCATGATCTTCTCGACGCCCAGCCAGTGCTGGAAATCATCCGGCTCGATGACATAGAGCAGCACCAGCACGCCGCCTGTGCTTTGCGCCCGCTTCGAGGCATAGGCGACGGCGCGCTCGCATTCCGGCGTGTCGTCGATGATCGCCAGGAACTTACGGCGATGACCGGCTTCGCGGCTGAGGCGTTTGGAGACCATATTCACCCTGTTCGATGGTTTCGGTCGCAATCTGCCACCGCCACAGCCCGCCCGCAAGCGACAGGCGGCGGTGGCGATATTGGTGCGGCTTGAAGCGCGTCGCGTTCGACCAGCGACGCGCTTCAGGTTCTTGTTTTATGCATGTCGTTATCGCAAACCGCTACACACTTTGCGCGACATGCATCAGCCTTGCAGCAGGCCGATAATGTCGCGCACGGTCTTCATGGTCGCTTCGGCCAATGTGCCGGCACGCTCGCCGCCATCCCGCAGCACCGCGTCGACATAGGCGCGGTCGCCGGAGATGCGGCGCATCTCACCGGCGATCGGCGCCAGCTTTTCCACGGCGAGATCGGCAAGCGCCGGCTTGAACACCGAAAACTGCTGGCCGCCGAACTCTTGCAGCACCGCCTCTTTCGATATTTCGGCGAGGCCGGCATAGATGCCGACGAGGTTCTCCGCTTCCGGCCGGCCGGCAAGGCCGTCCAGTTCGCCGGGCAAAGCCTCCGGGTCGGTCTTGGCCTTGCGGATCTTCTTCGAGATGGCGTCGGCATCGTCAGTCAGGTTGATGCGCGACAGGTCCGACGGATCGGATTTCGACATCTTCTTCGAACCGTCGCGCAGCGACATGATGCGCGCCGCCGGGCCGCCGATGACCGGCTCGGTCAGCGGGAAATAGCCGTTCACCGTCTCTTCGCCGACCTGCATCTCGACGCCGACGCCAAGCGCTGCGATGCGGTCCGAAAAGTCGTTGTTGAATTTCTGCGCGATGTCGCGGGTCAGCTCCAGATGCTGCTTCTGGTCGTCGCCGACCGGCACGTGGGTGGCGCGGTAGACGAGGATGTCGGCGGCCATCAGGGAGGGATAGGCGAGCAGGCCGAGCGAGGCGTTCTCGCGGTCCTTGCCGGCCTTGTCCTTGAACTGCGTCATCCTGTTCATCCAGCCGATGCGCGCCACGCAGTTGAAGATCCAGGCAAGCTCGGCGTGCTGCATCACCCGCGACTGGTTGAAGACGATGTGCTTGGTCGGGTCGATGCCGGAGGCGAGAAACGCCGCGGTGATCGACCGCGTCTGGTCCTGCAGATCCTGATGGACGAGCTGTGCGGTCAGCGAATGCAGGTCGACGACGCAGTAGATGCAATCGGAGGTGTCCTGCAGGGCGACGAATTTCTTGATGGCGCCGAGATAATTGCCGAGATGCAGATTGCCGGTTGGCTGGACGCCGGAAAAGACGAGCTGTTTGAAGGCGGGCTGATCGGTCATGGTGTTTCCCTGGCTTGTGGAGGGCCGTTTCGCGCGCGGCGAAAGTCTTGCGACGGCGCGCTTATGGACGAGAGCGAGGAGACGATCAAGAGGGGCGTTGGCCAGGGCGCGCAGGCTTTGACGTCGGCCGAACAGACGGCTGTTTGAGGGATGGCGCCGACCAGAAATAAAAACCCGCCTCGGTGGGCGGGTCGTTGGAGCCAATTAGCACCATACCGAGATTAGTAGCATAGCTGCCGGCACAAAGCAAGAACAAAATTGGCGCTGATGAATTTTCCCCCTCACGGATCCGGAGAGTGCTCCTTGACCGGCTGGGACGCCTTCCGCCCGATATTGCGGCGGATCATGCCGAAATCGGCGCCGCCGGTGGCGAAGGCGGTGACGAAGTAAAGCAGCGCGCCGCCGGCGACGAGCGCAAGCAAGATTACCGCCTTGATCACCAGCGGCGAGCCGGAGCCGAGACTTGCGGCGAACCAGTGTTCGGCAAAATAGAGCGCCGCGGCCATCACCGCCGCCGACAGCACCAGCCGCGGGATGCGTTTCATGAGCGGCACGTCGCGGCCCCAATGGCCGCGCCGGATCAGCACGGCGAGCAGCATCGCCGCATTGACCCAGCCGGCGACGGCGGAGGCAACGGCAATGCCGGGCGCGCCCATGATCGGAAACAGCGTCAGCGCCGTCGTAATGTTAACCGCCACCGAGATGGCGGCAAAAATCATCGGCGTGCGCGTGTCCTCGCGGGCGAAATAGCCTGGGGTGAACGCCTTGATCAGCACGAAGGCCGGCAGGCCGAGGCCGAAGATCGCCAGGATTGCCGCGACCGTCGGCGTCGAATTGTTGGCGGCGAAGGCGCCGCGCTCATAGACCAGCCGCACGATCGGCTCGGACATGACCAGCAGCGCGGCCGCCGCCGGCAACGTCATGAACAGAGTGAACTCGACCGAGCGGTTCTGCAGATTGGCGGCCTCGACCAGATTGCCCGATTTCAGCGCCCGCGACAGTTCCGGCAGAAGCACGATGGCGACGGCGACGCCGACGACGCCCAACGGCAGCTGGTAAACGCGGTCGGCATAGGCCAGCGACGACACCGCGCTGTCCTGCGCCGACGCGATCGCCGTGCCGATCAGCTGATTGATCTGGGTGATGCCGCCGGTGATAGCCGCCGGCAGCGCCAGGATCAGCAGCCGCTTGACGTTCGGCGTCATCTTCGGCCGGCGGAAGCCGATCGAGATGCCGGCATGGCGCACCGCCGCCCAGACGATCGCCAGTTGCACCAGGCCGGCCGCCAGCACACCCCAGGCCAGGCCGAAACCAACGGTGCGGGCGTCCGAACCCTTGTACCAGGCATAGGCGAGCACGGCGATGAGGATGACGTTGAGGAACACCGGCGCCACCGCGGCGGCGAAATAGCGGCGCAGCGAATTCAGCATGCCGGCCATCATGGCGCCGAGCGACATGCAGATCAGGTAGGGGAACATCACGGTCGCCAGTGCCACCGTCGTTTCGAATTTTCCCGGCGTGTCGGCAAAGCCCGGCGCCACCAGGTAGCGCACGATCAGCGGCATCGCCAGTTCCATGGCGATGGTCAGCGCCAGAAGCGCGGTGAACAAGACGCCGAACACCTCTTCGGAAAAGCGCTTGGCGCCGTCGGTGCCGTGCGTCTCGATCTCCTTGGCGAACAGCGGCACGAAGGCGGCGTTGAAGGCGCCTTCGGCGAACAGCCGGCGAAAGGTGTTGGGGAACTGGAAGGCGGCGTTGAAGGCGTCGGCGATCGGCCCGGTGCCGAGTGCGGCGGCCATCAGCATCTCGCGGCCGAAGCCGAGGGCGCGGCTCATCAGCGTGCCGGAAGCGACCGTGGCGAATTTCTTGACAAGGCTCATGCGCTTGAAGACTGCCTGTGGGATTGGGGCAAATGGAAGGTAACAGTCACTCGGCGGCCGTTTTGGTCTTGCCGCGCTCGGACGCCGTGCCCTCGAGCACCGCGATCAGCCTGTTGCGGATGGTCGCCGTACGCGACGGGCTGTCGATCTTCTGGCCGGTGAGATCGGTGACGTAGAACGTGTCGATGACCTTTTCGCCGAAGGTGGTGATGTGGGCCGAGGCGATGTCGAGCGACAGGTCCGACAACATGCCGGTGATCTCCGACAGAAGGCCCGGCCTATCCAGCCCCTCGACCTCGATCACCGAGAACCGGTTCGACAGCGTGTTGCGGATCTCGGCGCGTGGCGGGATGCGGAAAACCTTGGCGCCGCGCCGCGGCTTGGTGCGCTTCTCGATCATTTCAGGCAGCCAGCTCTTGCCCGACAGCACGTCCTCGATCAGCCGGCCGACGCGCTCGGCGCGGCGGCGCTCGTCCTCGTCGCGGTCGAACTCCCTCGAGATCAGGATGGTGTCGAGCGCGCGGCCATCCGAGGTGGTGAAGATCTGCGCGTCGACGATGTTGCCGCCGGCCGCGGCACAGGCGCCGGCAATCACCGAGAGCAGGCGCGGATGGTCCTGCGCCAGCACGGTGATCTCGGTCACCGCCTCGAACTGGTGGGTTTTCACCATGGTGGCGAGCTTCTTGCCGGCATGGTCGGCTTCGCGGATGAATTCGGCATGGCGGAGCTGGTCGGGAAGATCGACCGCCAGCAGATAGTTCTCGTAGTGCTGGCCGACATAACGCTTGCGGGCCTTTTCCGGCCAGTCGGCAAGCGCCTCGGCCAGTTGTTCGCGCGCCGCCGCCGTCCGTTTGGCGCGCGACACCTCCGAAAACCCGCCGGTCAACAAAAGCTCGGTCTCGTAGTAGAGCGTGCGCAGCAACTGGCCCTTCCAGCCATTCCAGACACCAGGCCCGACGCCACGGATATCGCAGACGGTAAGCACTAAAAGCATCTTCAGCCGTTCGACCGACTGCACTATGGCGGCAAAGTCCTCGATCGTCTTGCGGTCGTTGAGATCGCGGGTCTGCGCCGTCATCGACATGACGAGGTGGTTCTCGACCAGCCAGGCAACCGTTTCGGTGTCGGCCGGCGAGAGCCCCATATGCGGGCAGATGCGCCGGGCGATCCTGGCGCCGGCTTGCGAATGGTCCTCCGGCCTGCCTTTGGCGATGTCGTGCAGCAGCACTGCGACATAGAGCGCCTCGCGGCTCTTCTTCAGCCCCGGCATCAGCGAGTGGGAGAGCGGATGGATCTTTTCGCCGTCGCCGCGTTCGATCTCGGCCAGCACGCCGATGCAGCGGATCAAATGCTCGTCCACCGTGTAGTGGTGGTACATCGAGAATTGCATCATGGCGACGATCTTGCCGAAGTCCGGGATTAGCTTGGCAAGCAGTCCGGCCTCGTTCATGCGCCGCAAGTTGAGCTCGGCGTTGCGGTCCGAGGTCAAGATGTCGAGGAACAGCCGGTTGGCCTCCTCGTCGCGCCTGAGCGCCTTGCCGACGAGGCCGAGCGAACGGGTGAGAAGCTTCAGCGCATCGGGGTGGAATTCCAGGCCGTGCCTGTCGGCAAACCAGAACAGCCTGAGCAGGTTGACCGGATCGCGCTCGAACACCTCGTCGTCGGCAATGTTGATGCGGTGGTTGTCGACGATGAAGTCGGCCGTGCCGGCGAGCTTGCGTTTGCGCCGCGAGAAGGTGAGGAAAATGCGGTTGAAGCCCGGCACATGCTTGGCCTGCTCCTCCTCGAGCGCGGCGCAGAAAATGCGGGTCAGGTCACCGACGTCCTTGGCGACGAGGAAGTAGTGCTTCATGAAGCGCTCGACCGCCGACAGGCCGGGATGGGTGGTGTAGCCGAGCCGCTCGGCAATGTCGCGCTGGATGTCGAAATGCAGCCGCTCCTCGGCCTTGCCGGTGAGGAAATGCATGTGGCAGCGCACCGCCCACAGGAAGTCCTCGGCCTTCTGGAATTCCCTGTATTCGGCGTCGGTGAAGACACCCTTTTCGACCAGTTCCTCGCCGGTGCGCACCCGGTAGAAATATTTGCCGATCCAGAACAGCGTCTGCAGGTCGCGCAGGCCGCCCTTGCCGTCCTTGACGTTGGGTTCGACCAGATAGCGGCTCTCGCCGGCCTTGGCGTGGCGCTCGTCGCGTTCGGCGAGCTTGGCCTGAACATATTCGGGCCCGGTAGTGCGCACCACTTCGTGGTCGAAGCGCTGCAAAAGCTCGTCATAGAGTTTTTGCTCGCCCCATAGGAAACGCGCTTCCAGGATCGAGGTGCGGATGGTGACGTCGGTGCGCGACAGTCTGAGGCATTCGTCGATGTTGCGCGTGGCGTGGCCGACCTTCAGCCCCAGATCCCACAGCATGTAGAGCATGTATTCGACAATCTGCTCGCCCCACGGCGTCTGCTTGTAGGGCAGCAGGAACAGGAGATCGATGTCGGAGCCCGGCGCCAGCGTGCCGCGGCCGTAGCCGCCGACGGCGACGACCGCCATGCGCTCGGCGGATGACGGGTTTTTCACGCGATAGACGTGGGTGGCGGCGAAATCGTAGAGCGCGCGGATGATCTCGTCCATCAGATGCGACAGCCGGGCGGCGCAGGCGGTGCCGCTGCCGTCGTCCATCAGCATGCGTTCGGCGACCGTGCGGCCGTCGGCGAGCCGGCTTTTGAGGAGCTTGAGAACACCGCTGCGCGCGGCCTTGCCCGAACCGTCGCCTGCCGTGGCCGCGGTCACTTCGGTCATCTCGCGACGCAAGGCCTCGCCGTCGACCAATTCCTCGAGCTTCAGTGATATTCTTGCCATGGATGCCGTTCGGCCTCGCCGTTTCGGCGGCGTCTATAGCGCGTTTTCGCGGCGCTGGGTATGGGGCTGACGGACGCGTTCTCCGCAGGGGTGGAACAGGACGATCGTCTCGTGCCCGCAGCCGGTTCGGCTTGGGATTGGCCGCGAAAAATCGAAAATCGGCCCTTGACCTTCCAGTTACTGGAAGCACTACCTCCGCCGCAACATCGAAATACAGGGGCTTTCGGCATGACGCATTCCGACCACCATCATCACGCCCATGGCAGCTGTTGCTCGGCAAAAGGCGCCACCTCTGCTGCGGACGCCGTCGCCCGCGATCCGGTCTGCGGCATGACCCTCGATCCGGCTGCCGGCAAGCCGACCGCCGAGCATGGCGGCCATCGCTATCATTTCTGCAGCGAAAGCTGCCGCTCGAAATTCATCGCCGAGCCGGAAAAATACCTGACGGCCAACGATCCCGTCTGCGGCATGAGCGTCGACCGCGCCACGGCCAGGCACTTTTTGCGGCACGCGGGCCAGGGTTTCTATTTCTGCTCCGCCGCTTGCCAGGCGAAATTCGAGGCCGAGCCGGCAAAGTATCTCGGCGACAGGCCGGCGCCGCAGGCGATGCCGAAAGGTACGCAATACACCTGCCCGATGCACCCGGAAATCATCCGCGACAAGCCCGGCTCCTGCCCGATCTGCGGCATGGCGCTAGAGCCGATGGGGGTGCCTACCGGCGACGAGGGACCGAACCCCGAACTGGTCGACTTCACCAGGCGTTTCTGGGTGAGCGCAGTGCTGTCCGTGCCGTTGCTGGTCATCGCCATGGCACCGATGCTCGGCCTGACGTTCCAGGCTTTCATCGACGACGGTGCGAAGGTCGGGCTGGAACTGGCGCTGGCCAGTCCCGTGGTGCTGTGGGCGGCATTCCCGTTCTTCCACCGCGGCTGGGATTCGATCCTGAACCGCAGCCCCAATATGTGGACGCTGATTTCGCTCGGCGTCGGTGCCGCCTATCTCTACAGCGTCGTCGCCACCCTGTTTCCGGGCCTCTTTCCGCACCAGTTCCGCGGCCATGACGGCACCGTGCCGGTCTATTTCGAGGCGGCGGCGGTGATCGTCGCGCTGGTATTCCTCGGCCAGGTGCTGGAATTGCGTGCCCGCGAGAAAACCGGGTCGGCGATCCGTGCGCTGCTCGACCTGGCGCCGAAGACGGCGCGGCTGATCGGCGCGGACGGTTCCGAAAACGACGTGCCGCTCGATACGATCAAGGCCGGCGACCGCTTGCGCATCCGCCCCGGCGATGCCGTGCCGGTCGACGGCATTGTGCTCGAAGGACGCTCCTCCATCGACGAATCGATGATCACGGGCGAGCCGCTGCCGGTCGAAAAGACCGAAGGCGACAACCTCACCGGCGGCACGCTCAACAAGAACGGCTCCCTGGTCATGCGCGCCGAAAAGATCGGCGCCGAGACGACGCTGGCACGCATCGTCGAGCTGGTCGCCAAGGCGCAGCGTTCACGCGCACCGATCCAGGGGCTGGCCGACCGCGTGTCGTTCTACTTCGTCCCGGCTGTCGTTCTGGTCGCGATCATTGCGTTCGTCGCCTGGGCGGTCATCGGACCGCAACCCAGCCTGGTCTTTGCCGTCGTCGCGGCGGTCTCGGTGCTGATCATTGCCTGTCCGTGCGCACTGGGCCTCGCGACACCAATGTCGATCATGACCGCCACCGGGCGCGGCGCGCATGCCGGCGTGCTGATCAAGGAAGCGGCGGCGCTCGAACGTTTTGCCTCGGTCGACACGCTGATCGTCGACAAGACGGGAACGCTGACGGAAGGCCGGCCGCGACTGACCGACGTCGTCGCCGTCGAAGGCATGGCACAAGACGATCTGCTGGCGCTCGCCGCCGGGCTGGAAAAAGGCTCGGAGCATCCGCTGGCCGAGGCTATCGTCGACGGCGCCCACGAACGCTACGTGAAGGTCCCCGACGCGAGCGGCTTCGAGGCCGTCACCGGCAAGGGCGTTTCGGGCACGGTCTCGGGACAGAAGGTGGCGCTCGGCAACGCCGCGATGATGGCCGATCTCGGCATCGACACGGCATCGGTCCTGGCCAGTGCCGAGGCGCTGCAGGCCGATGGCAAGACCGCGATGTTCGTCGCTGTCGCAGGCAAGCTCGCCGGCCTCGTTGCCGTCGCCGATCCGATCAAGGCGACGACCGCCGAGGCGATCAAGGCGCTGCATGACAGCGGGCTGAAGATCGTCATGGCGACCGGCGACAATGAGCGCACCGCCAAGGCCATCGCCGCCAAGCTCGGCATCGACGCGGTGCGTGCCGGGCTTTTGCCCGAACAGAAGAACGCGCTGGTCGAGGAATTGCGTGCCGGCGGTGCGGGCGTCGCCATGGCCGGCGATGGCGTCAACGATGCGCCCGCACTTGCCGCCGCCGATGTCGGCATCGCGATGGGCACAGGCGCCGATGTTGCGGTCGAAAGCGCGGGAATAACGCTGGTCAAGGGCGATCTCAACGGCATCGTCAGGGCCAGGACGCTGGCCCGCGCGACGATCCGCAACATCCGCCAGAACCTGTTTTTCGCTTTCCTCTACAATGTGCTTGGCGTGCCGGTCGCTGCCGGCGTGCTCTATCCGCTCACCGGCACGCTGTTGTCGCCGATGCTCGCGGCGGCGGCGATGAGCCTGTCTTCGGTTTCGGTCATCGCCAACGCATTGCGGCTCAGGACGTTGAAACTCTGAGTAAAACTTCCAGATAGACCCTGTTCAAAAAGGAGACGATGAATGACCTTGGCCAAGAAGATCGTGCTGCTGATGATGGCGGCGGGAATGCTGCTTGCTGTTTTCCTCGAAAGCGTTCCGGCACAAGCCGAGGAGATGAAGCACGACATGGGCGCAATGGGCGCGCAGAGCCCCTCGACCGAGGGCTACAAGGCGGCGATGGACAAGATGCATACCGACATGATGGCAATCGAATATTCCGGCAATGCCGATGTCGATTTCGCCCGCGGCATGATCCCGCATCACCAGGCGGCCATCGATATGGCCAAGATCGAGCTCGCCAATGGCAAGGATCCGGAAATCCGCAAGCTGGCGGAAGCAGTGATCGCCGCGCAGCAAGCCGAGATCAAGCAGATGCAAGACTGGCTCGCCGCCCATCCGGTGAAGTAGGCGTCACGCTGTCGGGGAATCCTGGCGAGAGGCTTCACCTGGATTTCTGCTTCACCTGGATTTCCCTTGGCGGCTATGGTGCTATCCGGGCCTCGGACTGGAGCATGCCATGGCATCGACGATAAGAACGACCACCCTGCCCTGCGGCGAAGCCGTGCCGGTGCTCGGCCAGGGCACCTGGAAGATGGGCGAGGACGGCCGCCGCCGCGCCGACGAGGCCAATGCCCTGAAGCTAGGGCTGGATCTCGGCATGACGCTGATCGACACCGCCGAAATGTATGCCAGCGGCGGTGCCGAGCAGGTGGTGGCCGAGGCCATCGCCGGGCACCGCGACGAGGTTTTCCTGGTCTCCAAAGTGCTGCCGTCCAATGCCTCGCGCGCCGGCGTGAAACGGGCCTGCGAGAACAGCCTGAGGCATCTCGCCACCGACCGCATCGATCTCTATCTCTTGCATTGGCCGGGCAGCGTTCCTTTGATGGAGACGGTAGAGGCGTTCGAAGCGTTGAAGGCGGCCGGCAAGATCCGCCATTGGGGCGTCAGCAATTTCGATACCGATGAGATGGAAGAGCTGGTTCGGTTGCCGGCCGGCGGCAATGTCCAGACCAACCAGGTGCTCTACAATCTGTCGCAGCGCGGCGTCGAGTTCGACCTCGCCCCGTGGAGCCGGCAACGCGGTATGCCGCTGATGGCCTATTCGCCGGTCGATCAGGGGATATTGGCGCGCAACGCCAGGTTAGATGCCATCGCCGCCCGCCACGGTGCGACGCCGGCGCAGATCGCACTTGCATGGGTGATGGCGCAGGAGGGCGTGATCGCGATTCCCAAAGCTAGCCGCGCGGAGCATATCCGGCAGAATGTCGCGGCATTGGACATCGAGCTCACAAGCGAAGATTTCGCCGAAATTGACCGCACCTTCCCACCGCCGAGGCGGAAGTCGGGCTTGGCGATGATTTGAGGGTGAAGCTGCCAATCTCCCCCCCCCCGTGGGTCCCTCGTGCGGGAGATTGCGGTTTCGGCGACGCCGCTCCGATTGCAGAAGCCCTACTTCGCCAGCATCCCCTTCAATCTGTACAGCGCCTCCAGCGCCTCCCTTGGCGTCATCTCGTCGGGATTGATCTCCGCTAGCGCCAAACCCAGCCCATCACTCTTCGCCGGCTTCGACGCTTCCCGCTGCGCCGCCACAGAAAACAGCGGCAGGTCGTCGACCAGACGGTTGGCCTTGCCCGAGACCTCGCCCGCTTCGAGCTGGTGCAGCACTTCCTTGGCCCGGCCGACGACGGCTTCCGGCAGGCCGGCCAGCCGCGCCACCTGGACGCCGTAGGAACGGTCGGCCGCACCCTTGCCGACCTCGTGCAGGAAGACCACG
Source organism: Mesorhizobium sp. M0904 (assembly GCF_040319475.1). Lineage (NCBI taxonomy): Bacteria > Pseudomonadati > Pseudomonadota > Alphaproteobacteria > Hyphomicrobiales > Phyllobacteriaceae > Mesorhizobium > Mesorhizobium sp. M0904. The sequence continues at coordinate 260,898 of NZ_JAMYOC010000004.1, forward strand.
TCGCCTTCCCATTCCTTGACCCGCATGGTGACGTTGTGGAGCCGTGTAAGTTTCCCGGCCAGCGCCGTCATTTCGTGGAAATGCGTGGCGAAGATCGCCCGGCAGCGGTTCTTCTCGTGCAGATATTCGACCGCCGCCCAGGCAATCGACAGGCCGTCGAAAGTGGCGGTGCCGCGGCCGATCTCGTCGAGGATGACCAGTGCGCGCTCGCCTGCCTGGTTGAGGATCGCCGCCGTCTCGACCATCTCGACCATGAAAGTCGAGCGGCCGCGCGCCAGGTCATCGGAGGCGCCGACCCGCGAAAACAACCGATCGACGACGCCGATATGGGCTGATGCCGCGGGCACGAAGGAACCGGTCTGGGCAAGGATGGCGATCAGCGCGTTTTGCCTGAGGAAGGTCGACTTGCCGCCCATATTGGGGCCGGTCAGCAGCCAGATCGCGCCGGTCTTGGCATCGCCTTGCGGCGACAGATCGCAATCATTGGCGACGAACGTGCCTTCGCCGGAACGCCGCAGCGCCTGTTCGACCACCGGGTGGCGTCCGCCCGAAATCTCGAAGGCAAGGCTCGCATCGACCAACGGCCGGCACCAGGCCTCGCTCTCGGAAAGCAAGGCAAGTGCGGCCGAAACGTCGAGCACGGCGAGCGCTTCGGCGCCGGCACGGATCCTGTCGGCGTGGCCGACCACTTGCGCCGTCAGCGCCTCGAAAGCGGCAAGCTCGATCGCCAGCGCCCGGTCGGCCGCATTGGCGATCTTGGTTTCCAGCTCGGCGAGTTCGGTGGTGGTGAAGCGCATGGCGTTGGCCATGGTCTGGCGATGGATGAAGCGCGCCCTGGCGCCGTCGCTGCCGGTCATCAGCGCATGATGATTGGCGGTGACTTCGATATAATAGCCCAGCACATTGTTGTGCCTGATCTTCAGCGAGCGGATGCCGGTCTCGTCGATCAGCGAGCGCTCCAGCCCGGCGATCACTTTCCGCGACTCGTCGCGCAACGCCCGCATCTCGTCGAGTTCGGCGTGGTAGCCGCCGCGGACGAAGCCGCCGTCGCGCTTGAGCAACGGCAGCTCGTCGCTCAGCGCCTGCGCCAGATGCGCCGCCAGTTCATTGGGCAGCGCCTTAATAGCTCCCAATGCCGCGGCCAGTTCGCCCGGCAAGGCGATTTGGCCGAACAGTTCGGCGATGGCGCCGGCCGCTTCGAAACCGGCGCGCAGCGCGCCGAGGTCGCGCGGGCCGCCGCGGTTGAGCGCCAGCCTGGACAGCGCGCGCGGCATGTCGCCAACGCTTTTCAGGCTTGCCCGCACCGCCTGGCAAAGGCGCGTCTCGGAGCGGAAGAACGACACCGAGTCCAGCCTTGCAGCGATTGCCGCCGGATCGGTCAGCGGCGCCATCAGCCGGTCGGCGAGCAGCCTTGCCCCGCCGCCGGTCACCGTGCGGTCGATCGCCTTGAACAGCGATCCGTCGCGGCTGCCGGACAGCGTGCGCAGCAGTTCCAGGTTGGCGCGCGTCGCCGGGTCGATGAACAGCGTCGAGCCCTGCTCCTCGCGCTCCGGCCGCGACAGCGGCGGCCGCTCGGCTTTCTGCGTCTTTTCGACATAGGCGATGACGCCTGAGATCGCCGACAGCTCGGCGCGCGAAAACGAGCCGAAACTGTCAGGGGTCGCCACCTCGAAGAAGCGGGCGATGCGGCCGGCGGCCGAAGCCGAATCGAACAACGACGGCGGCTGCGGGCTGGCGACACGGCCGAGCACGTCGAAGACCGGTTTCAGCTCCGGGTCGTAAAACACCGGCTCGGCGACGATCAGCTCGCGCGGGTCGACGCGGAAGACATCGGCGAGCACCCGGTCGGCGGTGGTCTCGGCGACGCGGAAGACACCGGTCGAGATCTCGATCCAGGCCAAGGCAAAGGAATGCTCGGCCCCGCCCTTGACCCGTCCCAGCGCCATCAGAAAACTCGATTCCGACGGCGCCAGCAATTTGTCTTCGGTGATGGTGCCGGGCGTTACCAGCCGCACCACGTCGCGGCGCACCACCGATTTGCCGCCGCGCTTCCTGGCCTCCGCCGGATCCTCGATCTGCTCGCAGACGGCGACGCGGAACCCCTGGCCGATCAGCTTCTGCAGATAATCGTCGGCGGCATGCACCGGCACGCCGCACATCGGGATGTCGAGCCCCTGGTGCTTGCCGCGCTTGGTCAGCACGATGCCGAGCGCCCGGCTTGCTTTCTCGGCGTCGTCGAAGAACAGCTCGTAGAAATCGCCCATGCGGTAGAACAGCAGCGAATCCGGGTTCGCCGCCTTGATCTCGATATACTGCTCCATCATCGGCGTCGCCGGCGCGAAGGCCGGCGTGGCATTGTCGCTTCGAATGGGCGTCTCGTCGTTCAAGAAGCTGCTTCCAAAATTTTCCAGGCCATGCTTGGCGGTTTACAGCGGCGAAGTGTAGCCTTAATCCCGAACCTTCCACAAAAGAAAGCATGCGCACCCATCTCAAGCGGTGCCGTACGGGCGAGGAACCGAAAGCATTATGGCCAAGAAATCCGAAAGCAACGGGCCCTCCGTCAGCGCCCAGGAGGCATTGGAATTCCATGCCATGGGACGTCCGGGCAAGCTGGAGATCGTCGCAACAAAACCGATGGCGACGCAGCGCGATCTCAGCCTCGCCTATTCGCCGGGCGTTGCCGTGCCGGTTCTCGCCATCGCCGAGGATCCGAGCCGCGCCTTCGACTATACGGTTCGCGGCAACATGGTCGCCGTCATCTCCAACGGTACCGCCATCCTTGGCCTCGGCAATCTCGGCGCGCTTGCTTCGAAGCCAGTGATGGAAGGCAAGGCGGTGCTGTTCAAGCGCTTCGCCGACGTCGATTCCATCGATCTCGAGGTCGACACCGAGGATGCCGACGAATTCATCAACTGCGTGCGTTTTCTCGGCCCCTCCTTCGGCGGCATCAACCTCGAGGACATCAAAGCGCCGGAGTGTTTCATCATCGAGCAGCGGCTGCGCGAGCTGATGGACATACCGGTCTTCCATGACGACCAGCACGGCACCGCCATCATTTCGGCCGCCGGCCTGATCAATGCGCTGGAAATCACCGGCCGCGACATGAAGACCACGAAAATGGTCTGCAACGGCGCCGGCGCTGCCGGCATCGCCTGCATCGAACTGATGAAGGCGATGGGCTTTGCGCCAGAAAATATCATCCTATGCGACACCAAGGGCGTGGTCTTCCAGGGTCGCACCGAAGGCATGAACCAGTGGAAATCGGCGCACGCCGTGAAAACCGGTGCGCGCTCGCTGGCCGAAGCGCTGGACGGCGCCGACGTGTTCCTCGGCCTCTCGGCCAAGGGCACGCTGACCACCAGGATGGTGCAGTCGATGGCCAAGAACCCGATCATCTTCGCCATGGCCAATCCCGACCCCGAGATCACGCCGGAGGAGGTCGCCGAGATCCGCACCGACGCCATCATGGCGACGGGGCGGTCCGACTATCCCAACCAGGTCAACAACGTGCTTGGCTTCCCCTACATCTTCCGCGGCGCGCTCGATGTGCGGGCAACCACCATCAACGACGACATGAAGATCGCCGCGGCCAAAGCGCTCGCCGAACTGGCGCGCCAGGACGTGCCCGACGACGTCGCCGCCGCCTATCAGGGCATGCGGCCGAAATTTGGTCCAAACTACATCATCCCGGTGCCGTTCGATCCGCGCCTGATCTCGGCGATCCCGATCGCGGTCGCCAAGGCGGCGATGGACTCCGGCGTCGCCCGCAAGCCGATCCTCGATCTGGACCGCTACGCGCAGGAGCTTTCCGCCCGCCGCGACCCGATCGCATCGACGCTGCAGCGCATCTACGACCGGGTGCGCCGCCAGCCCAAGCGCATCGTCTTTGCCGAGGGCGAGGAGGAGCAGGTGATGCGCGCCGCCGTCTCCTATGTGAACCAGCGGCTCGGCACCGCCATCCTGCTCGGCCGCGACGACATCATCAAGGAAAACGCGCGCAACGCCGGCATCGACCTCGGCAAGCAAGGCATCGAGATCATCAATGCGCGGCTGTCGCGGCGCAACTCGGTCTACGCCGACTATCTCTACGAGCGCATGCAGCGCAAAGGCTTCCTGTTCCGCGACTGCCAGCGGCTGATCAACAACGACCGCAACCATTTCGCCGCCTGCATGGTGGCGCTGGGCGATGCCGACGGCATCGTCACCGGCGTCACCCGCAACTATTCGACGGCCCTCGATGACATCCGCCGCGTCATCGACGCAAGGCCCGGGCACTGCGTTATCGGCGTGTCGATCGTGCTGGCGCGGGGCCGCACCGTCCTCGTTGCCGACACCGCCGTGCACGACATGCCGAATGCTGAACAGATCGCCGACATCGCCGAGGAGGCCGCCGGCTTTGCCCGCCGCATGGGCTACGAGCCGAGGCTCGCCATGCTCGCTTATTCGACCTTCGGCCATCCGCAGGGCGAGCGCTCCGAGCGCGTCCAGGAAGCGGTGCGCATCCTCGACAAGCGCCGCGTCGATTTCGAGTATGACGGCGAAATGGCCGCCGACGTGGCGCTCAACGCCCGCGCCATGGCGCAATATCCGTTCATCCGCCTCACCGGTCCGGCCAATGTGCTGATCATGCCGGCTTTCCACTCGGCCTCGATCTCGACCAAGATGCTGCAGGAGCTCGGCGGCTCGACCGTCATCGGCCCGCTGCTGGTCGGCCTGAACAAGCCGGTTCAGATCGTCTCGCTCAATGCCAAGGACTCAGACATCGTCAATATGGCGGCGATCGCGGCGTATAGCGCGGGAGCTTGAGGAGCGCGTAGCGGCTACAACAACCCCGCCTGCTCGGCCTCTCGGCGCAAATTCTGCCTTGGCCTTGGGCCGATCTGCTGGATGACCAGTCCGGCGGCCAGCGAGCCGAGATCGCCGCAATCCTTGAGGCTGCGGCCTTGCGTATAGCCGTAGAGGAAGCCGGCGGCGTAGAGGTCGCCGGCGCCGGTGGTGTCGACCAGCTCGCGGATCCTGGTCGCCTCGATGGTGACGGTCTCGTCGCCGCGCACGATCACCGAGCCCTTTTCCGAGCGGGTGACGGCGGCGATCTTGCAGTCCTTGCGGATCTGCGCCAGCGCCTCGTCGAAGGACGATGTCTGGTAGAGCGACTTGATCTCGTGGCTGTTGGCAAAGACGATGTCGACGGTGCCGGAGCGCATCAGATCGAGGAACTCGTCGCGGTAGCGGTCGACGCAGAACGAGTCCGACAGGGTCATCGACACTTCGCGCCCGGCGGCGTGGGCGAGTTTCGCCGTCTGCCGGATCGCTTCCTTGGCGCGCGGCGGGTCCCACAGATAGCCCTCGAAATAGGTGACGGCGGCGCCCGACGCCTTGTCGGCCTCGACGTCCTCCGGGCCGAGCTCGACGCAAGCGCCGAGATAGGTGTTCATCGAGCGCTCGCCGTCCGGCGTGACGAAGATCATCGAGCGCGCCGTCGGCGGTTCGCCGTTGAGCGGCTTTGTGTCGAAGGCGACGCCCTGGGCATGGATGTCATGCGCGTAGATTTCGCCGAGCGCGTCGTTGGAGACCTTGCCGAAGAAGGCGGCGCGGCCGCCGAAGGAGGCAATGCCCGCCGCCGTGTTGCCGGCGCTGCCGCCCGAGGCTTCGATGGCCGGGCCCATGCGGCTGTAGAGCAGTTCGGCGCGCCTTGTGTCGATCAAATTCATCGCGCCCTTGATGATGCCGTTGGTCTCCAGGAACGCCTCGTCGCACTGGGCGATGATGTCGACGATGGCATTTCCGATACAAAGCACGTCATAGTCCGGCATCAATTCATGTCTCCGACAAAAGCCACCGGCTTTCTGCCACGCCGGGCGCGGGCGGGTCTAGCGGTTTGATGCGGCTTTGCCTAGCGGCGATCCGACGAATGTCAGCATAGCGACCATCGTTGGATGGCGGCCGAAGCATTTCCCGCGTGCCTGGCTTACAAGCATCGCTGAGATGAGCGATGCCCAGAGGTTCCAGCCGGCCATGTCCATGAAAACCGACACGAGGATCGAACTGCTGCTGCTCGTCGTATTGGCGCTGCTGTGGGGCGCATCCTACAGCTTCATCAAGATCGGCGTCGCGACGATCCCGCCGGTAACGCTGATCGCCGCGCGAACCCTGGTCGCGGGTGGCATCCTGTTCGCCCTGATCCGCTGGCGCGGGCTGGCCTTGCCGGGTGATGCCGCAAGCTGGCGCCGGTTTGCATTCCAGGCATGCCTGAACAGCGTCGTGCCGTTCACGCTGATCGCTTGGGCCGAGCGCTCGCTGGATGCCGGGCTGGCCACGATCCTGAATGCGACCTCGCCGATCTTCACCTTCTTGCTGACCGCCCTCATCACCCGCCATGAACCGGCGACCATGCGCAAGCTGTTCGGTGTCGCGGCGGGAATCGCCGGAATATGCCTCGTTGTCGGCGCCCCGGCGCTAGGCGGCCTCGGACAGCAATTATTGCCGCAACTTGCCGTGGTCGCAGCGACGATCTGCTACGCCGGCGCCGCCGTTTTCGGCCGCGGCTTCAGGGGGCTCGACCCGATGGTGCCGGCCGCCGGTTCCATGCTCTGCGGCGCCGCGATGCTGATCCCGTTGAGCCTTGCGTTCGACCGGCCATGGACCCTGGCGCCATCGACAACTTCGGTCCTTGCGCTGCTCGGGCTTTCGGTGTTTTCGACCGCGCTGGCCTTCTCGATCTATTTCCGCCTCCTCCATACGCTGGGCTCCGTCGGCACCACCTCGCAAGCCTATCTGCGGGTGCCGATCGGCGTTGCTATCGGAGCCGTGTTCCTTGGCGAAAGCCTTGGTCCGAGCGCGTGGTGGGGAATGGCCCTGGTCGTCGTCGGCGTGGCGGCGATGACCATTCCCCAGGCGAAGGTCGCGCGCTAGGAAGCCACGCTTGCGACTCGGGCGGTCTCCGCCTATTCGGAGATATCAGCCACGGGCATGTTTGACATGGAATTGGAAACGCCGTGATCCTCGACGCCGCCCGCGCCGCCTTGAGCCGGCTGTTCTCGCCCGAATTCCGTTCCGTGTTCGTGAAGACGCTGGGGCTGACCTTGCTGGCGCTGGCGGCGCTGTGGTTCGGGATAAAGAGCCTGTTCGAATGGCTGGCCTGGCCGTGGATCGATGCATGGCTGCCCGCCCTTCCCTCCTGGGCCGGATGGCTGGGCGCCTTCGTCGCCGGCGTCGGCCTTGCGCTGGGGCTGGCGCTTTTTATCGCGCCGGTGACGGCGATCATCGCCGGCCTGTTCCTTGACGACGTCGCCGAAGTGGTCGAGCGCACCGACTATCCCAACGATCCGCCCGGCCGCGCCGTGCCGGCGCTGCGCTCGCTGGTGCTGGCGATCAGGTTCTTCGGCGTCGTCATCCTCGGCAACATCATCGCTCTGCTGCTTCTGCTGGTGCCGGGCATCAACATCGCCGCCTTTTTCATCGTTAACGGTTATCTGCTCGGGCGCGAGTTCTTCGAGTTCGCCACCATGCGCTTTCGCCCGGAGGCCGAGGCCAGGGCGCTGCGCAGAAAGCACGCAGTCACCGTATTCCTGGCCGGGCTGGTCGTCGCCGCTTTCCTGGCCGTGCCGCTGCTCAATCTTTTGACACCGCTGTTCGCCGCCGCCATGATGGTGCATCTGCACAAGGCGATCTCGGCGCGAGAAGCGAGCTAGCGCAGCAGGAAACCACTGCCCAGTTCATCATCGTCCTCGACGATGAATTCGGCCCGTCCTGAGTAATAGGCGCGGCCGCCGACGCGGGCGATGATGGCATCATGCGGCCCGGCTGTGGCCGTGCGTGCGACGGCGCCGGAAAAGCGCGAGCCGGCGATGCTCTCGAACAGCCGCGCCCGGCCAATCTCGATTTGCCCCTTGGCGTGCATGGCCGCCAGCCGCGCGGTGACGCCCGAGCCGGTCGGCGAACGGTCGACCTCGGCTTCGGCGAAAACGCAGATGTTTTTGGTCGGCGTATCGGAGAACGCATCCTGTCCGTCGGTCAGGATGGTGCCGTAGAGAAAGGCGAGATCGGCATGGTCGGGATGCGACAGCCGCAATTCGGCCTTGAGCTTATTGGTCAGCGCGGTCGCTGCATCGACGAAATCGCGCACCCGGTTCCTGCCGAATTCCAGCCCGAACTGGCGGCAGTCGGCGAGCGCATAGAAGGCGCCGCCATAGGCGATGTCAAAGCCGACCGGACCATAGCCCGGCAGCTCAATCCGCCGGTCGCGGGCGAACAGAAACGCCGGCACGCTTTCGAAGGACACCGCACCGGCCTTGCCATCTCTCACCTCGACCGCAGCCGAGATCAGCCCGCACGGCGCCTCTATGTTTACGGTCGTCAACGGCTCGCGTGGCGCCACCAGCCGCTCGTCGACGGCGTAGCGGCCGAGCGCGACGATGGCGTGGCCGCACATCGTCGAATAGCCCTCATTGTGCATAAACAGCACCGCGAGGTCGGCGCCCGGCAGGTCGGGCTCCACCAGCAGCGCGCCATACATGTCATAATGGCCGCGCGGCTCGAACATCAGGATCTTTCTGAGATGATCGAGATGGTCGCGCACATAGGCACGCTTTTCGAGGATCGTGCCCTTGGGAATGTCGGGGTAGCCGCCGCTGACGATCCGCAGCGGCTCGCCGCCGGTGTGCATGTCGACGACGGTGAGGGTCATTCGCCGGGCCCGACCTAGGCTGAAGATTTGGCAAACAGCGCCTGCAGCTTGCCGAACGGCATGGCGGCGCGGGTGAAGCCGAAGGTGCCATCCTGCTGGATCTCGCGCGCCGCGGTCTCCAGCATGCCGAAGGCGAAATTGGTGAGCCATGGACCGAGCGAGACCCGCTTTACCCCCGCCGTGGCCAGGTCGGCGATGGTGAAGCCGGGCCTGGCCATGACGTTGACCGGCTTGGTCAGCGCCGAGCAGACGGTTCGAACCATCTCGATGTCGCCCAGCCCCGGTGCATAGAGCACGTCGGCGCCGGCCTTCTCGAAGGCCTGCAGCCGCTTGATCGTATCGTCAAGATCGGGCTTGCCCCACAGGAAATTCTCGGCCCGCGCGGTGAAGACGAAATCGCGTTTCAGTGCCCGTGCCGCTTCTGCCGCCGCCGCGACGCGCTCGACGGCATGCGCAAAATCATAGATCGGCTTGTCGGGCTCGCCAGTATGGTCCTCGATCGAGCAGCCGGCGAGGCCAGCCGCCTCGGCGGCGAAGATGGTCTCGCCAGCACTTGTTGCGCTGTCGCCCTTGCCCTTTTCGAGATCGGCCGAAACCGGCAGCCCGGTCGCCGCCGACACTTCACGGCAATGATGGATCATCGCCTCGAACGTCACCGCACCATCGGGCAGGCCCCGCGAAAAGGCAAAGCCGGCGCTGGTCGTGGCCAGCGCCTTGAAGCCGAACGAGGCCAAGAGCTTGGTCGTCCCGACGTCCCAGGAATTGGCCATGACGAAGATCGAGGCATGCAGGTCGCGAAAAATCTTACCCTTGTCCATGGATGCTCCCCTCCAGTACAGAATGTGAGGCAAATTCTAGCCCGGCGGAAGGCGCCGGGCAAACAAATGCGGTTGGCTCAGAAGCGTTTGGCGTTGTCATCTGCCAATCGGTCCAGCGCATCGGAATCCTTGACGTAGCGCGAAGCATTTTTGTCCCAATGATAGGTGACGGAAATGTCGCGCGAAGACGCCTTTGGCGGCTGCTGGCCGTCGCAGCTTTCTTCTCCCGGTAGCGTCGCGTCGGTCACTGTGACCTTGATGGCTGCATAAGGCTGGCCGTCGGCGATCACCTGGAACGCCGCAGTCTGTGTCCTCCTATGAGTGCAGAGGTTTTCGTCGAACGTGTAGATCATGTCGATCAGCTCGAACCTGTCGTTGCGGACCATGATCAGCGGCGTGATCCCATAGCCCTGGCTCGAATTGAAATGCATGCTCATGCTGATGATAGCGTCGTCACCAGGCCCGATCGGCAGCTTGCCCGGATCGCGAAGATAGGTGATGCGGTCGACGGCGACATTGACCGCGTCGAGCAGCGCCGGCTTGCCGGTGATGTCGTAGAGTGCCAGCACGGCATAGCCCTCGGCGCTGTCAGGCGAGTCGCCGAGGTCGAACAGCATGGTCAGCCGCTCCTTGCCGCCGGCCTTGATGCCGAGCACGCCGGCGTTGGAAAGACCCGACGTCGCCGGCGGGGAGCCGCCGTAGTCCGGACCAGCGATGTGGCGCATCTCGATCGGCGTCGAACCCCGGAAAAAGCCGTCCTTGTCCGCGGCCAGATCGGGAATGACCATCCTGGCGAGGTCGAGATAGGTGACATCGCCGTGGCCGGGGACAGCGCTGCCGAGCTCCGGGAAACTGACGGCCTCGGCGCTGGCCGTCGTCCAAAGACAAGGCAGCAGCAGGCAGGCAAGGATGAAACGAACCAGCGAGAAGGCCATGCGCGCGCTCGTTATGTCGGGCGCGCGCAAGCTAGAGCATTTTGCGGCCAAGAGGAAACACCTGGCGTTACCCCGCTATGTTGGTTTGGCTTCGGTCGCCAAGGTCTGCTGGAAAACAGGCACCAGCTGATCCATGGCGGCTGCGAGCCACGCGCCGAGTTCGTCTGGCAGAGTGTCATGGATCCAGACCAGGCGGCTCCGGCCCTCGCCCTCGGCAAAGACCTGCATGGAGGTGTTATCGTGGGTGACCTCATCGCCGAGCCATCCCCACACGATGCGCCGGCTCTGCTCGTCGCGGGCGATGAGCCGCTCTCGCACAATCTTGCCGTCGGCGAAAGTAAGGGCCCGTACGTCGTCCTCATCCACCCTGCAGTCGACGAAAACGCCTGGGGCTATCCGTTGGGCGCCGCCGGCGAAGTCGCCGACCGTCGCCCATACGCTTTCCGGTGAAGCATCTACGATGAATTCCCTGACTATCGAAGCCATGTTCGCCTTTCCTTCATTAGTAGGTAGACCTGTCTGTCTACATGTGGATGTATACAGACCTGTCTGCTATATAGTCAAGGGATGTCCGCAGCCCGAATCAACGATCGTCCCGAAAGTCTTGCGCGCCGTCGCATCCTCGATACGGCGACCGCGCTGTTTTCTCTGGAGGGGGTGCGCGCAGTCGGCATCGACCGCATCATCGCCGAGGCCGGCGTTGCCAAGGCGACGTTCTATCATCATTTCGCAGCCAAGGACGATCTCGTCCGCGCCTACATCGAGGAGCTCAGCAAGGGAGGACGGGCGGCAATCGCGCGCCTTGGCCGGCGGCCACCTCGCCCGATGATCCTTGCGATATTCGATCTCATCGCTGATGCGGCAGATCAGCCGGGCTACCGCGGCTGCCCGTTTCAGAACGCCGCTGCTGAATATCCCGACCCCAGCAGCCCGGTTCGCCAGGCGATCGATAAGCATCGTCACTGGAAGTGGGGTATCCTCAGGGATCTGCTGATCGCGGACGCAAATCCCGATCCGGACCGCACAGCGGACGCGCTAACGGTGGCGGCCGACGGCCTCCTTGTCGTCAGTCATCTCGACAGGCCGGCCAATCTGCGCAGCCTCATACGCGACACGGTCGACCGAGTACTTGGAGCCCCACGCCCGGTCTGAGACCGGATGCGCATGCAGCTTGCGCAAAGGCGATCAGTGGATCGGCACCAGCCCGGCCAGTTCACGCATGTCGTCGAACAGGATGCCGCCAGCTTCGATCAGTCCATTGCGGTCGGAAAGCGGGTCGCCGTGGTAGGAATAGACGCGCATGCCGGCGGCGATGCCGGCTGTCGTCCCGGCGACGCTGTCCTCAATGACGATGCAGTCGCCGGGCGCGAAGCCCATCGTCGCTGCCGCATGCAGGAAGAGGTCGGGGAACGGCTTGCCGCGCGAGACCATGGTCGAGCTGAACAGCGCATGCTCGAACAGCGGCAGCAGCCCGGTCTGGCCGAGTGTGATGTGCATTTTCGGTACCCGTGCCGACGAGGCGACGCAGGTGGCGATGCCGGCGGCGTGCACGGTTTCGATGAACTCGCGAACGTAGGGGATGGCCTCGACGCCATGTGCGAACAGGTCCGGCAGGCCGGCGTTCCAGCGCTCGACAAAATCGGCGCCAAGGCTGACGCCGGTCGCCTCGACTTCCTTCTGCACCGAAACCATGCTGCGGCCGGAGAAATTCTTGCGGCAATATTCGAAGCTGGCCGGAAAGCCTGCCGCAGTCAACCATTCGGCGAGGCGCCGATTGGCCAGGTTCTCGGTATCGACCAGAACCCCGTCGCAATCGAAGATGACGAGTTTGGGTATTTTCATCAAGCGGTGCCGGTCGATCCGAAGCCGCCCGAGCCGCGCGCCGTGCCGCCGGCCAATGTGCGCTCCTCGACGGTCGCCTGCGTTACCGGGGCGAAGACGATCTGGGCGATCCGCATGCCGCGCGTCACCGCGAAATCTTCGTCGCCGAGATTGATCAGCAGCACCTTGACCTCGCCGCGATAGTCGCTGTCGATGGTGCCCGGCGTGTTGAGGCAGGTGAGCCCGTGCTTGAAAGCGAGGCCCGAACGCGGCCGGACCTGGCCTTCGACGCCCTCCGGAATTTCCAGGACCAGCCCGGTCGGCACCAGCGCGCGCTTTCCCGGCAGGATCAAAAGCGGCCTGTCGTCGGGGACGGCGGCGCGCAGGTCCATGCCGGCAGCGCCCGAGCTCTCATAGGCGGGAAGCGGCAAGCCCTCGCCATGCGGCAGCCTGACGAAACCGACAGCCGGACCGATGACGGAGGTAGGATAAGGTGCTGCGCGCATAAGGCTGATCCTATCGTCGCGAACGCCGGTTCAGTCAACTCGGCGGCAATGCTATCAACGGCTTTCTTTCAGCGCAGTTCCGCCTCAGCGCAGTTCCATCGGAACGACCGTGGTCTCCTTGATCTCCTCCATGACGAAGGAGGCCGAAACGTCCGACAGCGCCACCTTGGCGATCAGCCGCTGGTAGAGCCGGTCATAGGCCTTCACATCGGCGACGCGGGCGCGCAGCACATAGTCGAGATCGCCGGACATGCGGTAGGCGCCGGTGATCTCGGCAAAGCCGGTCACCGCCGCCCGGAATCTTTGCAGCCAGTCGGGATCGTGGTTCGAGGTGCGGATCAGGATGAACACCGAAAGGCCGAGTCCGAGCTTGTCGGCGTCGACCAGTGCCACCCGACCGGTAATGACGCCGTCTTCCTCCAGCCGCTTGACCCGGCGCCAGCAGGCATTGCGCGACAGCGATATTCTTGCCGAGAGCTGGTCGACGGACAGCGTGCCGTCGCGTTGCAGCTCGGCCAGCAATCTCCGGTCTATTTCGTCGATTTCCGCCATCATGCGGGATGTTTGTCCCAAAATTTGGCTTTAGACAAGGACAATTTGAGACCGATGACCCTGATAGCCGTGGCAGGATATTCATCGCTGGCTCTTCATGCCGGCAGGAGGGATCGACATGACAGCACGGCTCGCAAGACTTTTCACCTCTCACCCGGCCGCGGTCGGCGAGAGCTATTTCGGCCATATGGCTTTCGCCGCATGGTTCTCGTCGCGATTGTTCATGGCGGCCTTTGCCGCGCTCATTCATGCTTTCTTGCCGTTTCTGTTCGAGACCACGGCAAGCGGCATCATCCGTGAGCTCTACGAACGGACGCATAACAGGGGACGGTAAGCCGTAGAGGTGCCGATCGCGGGAGGCCGCGGTACAGCGCCCCCTCAACAAATCCCGGCAGCGCAATCCGATCAAGCGCCGCCGTCGTCAAAATGCCGAGCCAGGCTTGAAGCCGCGCCGCAATCCACCATTTTGAGGAGCGCGACGCGATAGCCCGGAGCGGTCATGATGGATATCGTCTTTTCCTCGACCACCAAACTGGCCGCGGCCATCCGCGACCGTACGGTTTCCGCAATAGAAGTGCTGGACGAGCATCTGGCGCAGATCGACAGGCACAATGAGGCGGCCAATGCCGTCGTCACGCTCGACAGGGAGGAGGCTCGCGCTCGAGCGAAGAAAGCCGACGAAGCGCAGGCGCGCGGCGAGGCACTTGGGCCGCTGCATGGCCTGCCGTTCACACTGAAGGACACGCACGAAACCGCTGGCATGAGAACCACCGTCGGCTTCCCGGCCTTCGCCGACTATGCCCCGAGGGCAGACAGTTCGGTCGTTGCCCGGCTAAAGGCGGCAGGCGGCATACTGGTGGGCAAGACGAACGTGGCGACGATGCTCGGTGACTGGCAGTCGAACAATCCGTTGTTCGGCCGCACCGGCAATCCCTGGGATCTCCAGCGCACCGCCGGCGGCTCCAGTGGCGGTGCGGCGGCGGCGCTCAGCACCGGAATGACGCCGTTCGAGGTCGGCACCGACATGCAGGATTCGATCCGGCTGCCGGCCGCCTTTTGTGGCGTCTACGGCCTCAAGCCGACCGAGCACCGCGTCTCGCTCGCCGGCGCCTTCCCCGATCCAGGCGGGGCGCCGCGCAGCGTGCGGCTGATGTCCTGCCTCGGACCGCTGGCGCGCAGCGTCGAGGACCTGGCGCTCATCTACGGCCTCATTGCCGGGCCGGATGGAAGCGATACCGACCTTGCGCCGGTCCCGGTCGAAACCATGCCTGAGCTGGACCTCAAAAATTTGCGCATTGCCGTCGCGCCGTCCTTTCCGGGCTTTCCAGTGGCCGGCGAGATCAGCGCGGCGGTCGAAAGTCTGGCAAAAGAGCTTCAGGCTGCGGGCGCCATCGTCGAGGAAGCCGAATTGCCGGAGCTCGACCTGCACGACGACCTGAAGCAGGGCGGCCTCCTGATCGGCATGATGCTGGAGGCGGCGCAGCCCGAACCACCGGAGAAGCCGACGCCGGTCTCGCGCTGGTTCGAGGCGCTCGCCCGCCGCGACCGCTCCATCCTGGCATGGGAACGGTTCTTCGACGGTTGCGACGCCTTGCTGTGCCCGGTGGCCATGGTCACCGCCTTCCCGCATTGCGAGCCGGGAACGCCGATCGAGGTCGACGGCGAGAAGCAAAGCTACTGGATGCTGCCGGCCTATGGCGCGGTGTTCAACTACAGCGGCCATCCGGCACTGTCGCTGCCCTGCGGACAGGATCGCGACGGCCTGCCCATCGGACTACAGCTTGTTGGCAAACGCTGGTCGGAGTCGCGCCTGCTCGGGATCGCCAGGGCCATCGAGCCGCTGGCCGGCGGCTTTCGCCGCCCACCCGGTTATTGAGTAAACCGCGCCAGTCCGTAGGGATCAAGCAGCGGATCGCGCTCGCCGTCGAGGATTTCGCGGGCGGCGAACAGGCCGACGGCCGGCGCCAGCGTGATGCCGGAATGCATAACGGCGACGTAGACGCCGCCCGTGCCTTCGGCGCGGCCTATGATGGGAAAGCCATCGACCGGCGTCGGCCGGTAGCCAATGGTGTGGAAATCGAGTTCCAGCCCATCCGCGCCGCGCAGCATCGCCTTCATCGCTGCAAACAGGTCGCGGGCGGTGGCCGCGGCATCCATGCCGGGATCGGCGCCGCCGAAATCCGAGCCGGCGATGACGCGGCCTCCCGCTGTCTGGCGCATATGCAGGCGGTCGCCGATCACCAGCCCGTTGAGCAGCTTTTCGTAGGGGCGCGAATGCACGATCAGGCCGAGCGGCGTTTCGATCGGGAGTTCTATCCCGGCTGTTGCCGCTAGTGCCGGAGAGCCGGCTCCGGCCGCGATCACCACCTCGTCGGCAGTAATCGGCCCGCCGGATGTATCGACGCCGGCAATCCTGCCGTTGGCCTGCACAAGCGCGGTCGCGGTAACTCCCGTCAGCAGCCGCGCGTCGCGCCGTTCGGCGTCGGCCAGCAGTGCTTGCGTGGCGGCGACCGGCTCGGCGACACCTTCCTTGGCGACATAAAGGGCGAAGTCGGGAAGTTCGGCCAGATTGGGCTCGATGCGGGCCGCTCCGGCACGGTCGACACGCTCGATGCCGTAGCCCCATAGGGAATGTTCGGCGGCATAGGCTTCCAGTTCGGCCGCGGGCAGGTCCCAGCACAGGCCACCGCACCATTGCAACGGGATGCCCGGCACCTCGTTCGCCAATCGCGTCCATTCGGCCATCGATCGAGTCCGTAGCCGGAAGTAAGGCTGCGGATTACCCCAACTGGCATTGATCCAGGCAAAGGAATTCGGCGTCGCGACGCCGCCGGCACCGCTGCCGGCAATGACCGTCACCTTTGCTCCGGCCCTGGTCAGGTGCCAGGCGATGGAGGCGCCGATGATGCCGGCGCCGATGACGATGACTTGTTTCGCCGCTGCCATGCTTCACTCCTCGTTCCAACGCCACCGCTGCGATGCCATTGCCCGTGGGTTCTGCCAAGAGCGCGCGGTATAAAATATGCTTCTTGACTTTAATACGTACGTACGTATTATACCGGCATGGCTAGACATTCACTTCGCGAAAAACTTCTCGACGCCGGTTTCAAGACCATCTGGAGTTCCGGCTATTCGGCCGCCGGCGTACGCGATATCGTCGCCGCGGCCGATGCCCGCCCGGGGTCCTTCACCAATCATTTTGCCTCCAAGGAGGCGTTCACCGGCGAGGTGCTGGACCGCTATTTCGCCTATGTGAGCGGTTTGGTGGAGCAGGCCCTTGCCCGGGACGGCACGCCCCCGGTCGGGCGCTTGCGCCGCTATCTCGAAATCATCACGTCGAAACTGGAGGCGCATGATTGGGCACGGGGCTGCATGATCGGTAATCTCAGCCTCGAGACGGCAGCTCACAGTGAGGCGCTGAGGCTGCAACTCGTCGCCATTTTCGAACGCTGGCGCAAGCCCTTTGCCGAATGCATCGCCGAGGGCCAGGCGGTCGGCGATATCACCGACGCGTTCGATGCCGAGGATCTCGCCGATTTCCTTTTGAGTTCCTGGCAAGGCGCGATGCTGCGCATGAAGGTGGAGCGCAGTCCCGAACCGCTCGAGCGTTTCAAGAACATCGTCTTCAAAACAGTCTTCGCAAAAAGGAGCTGATCCGATGAACCCGAAACTCGAAAAGCGCAGAATGTTGCCGCGCTCGCAAGTCGCGGTACTCGATTCCACCATTTCCTATGTCGAGGCAGGCACGGCTGGCCCGACAGTACTCTTCCTGCACGGCAACCCGACGTCGTCCTACATCTGGCGCGACATCATCCCGCATGTAGCGCCGTTCGGCCGCTGCATAGCGCCCGACCTGATCGGCTATGGCCAATCCGGCAAGCCGGACATCGACTATCGCTTCTTCGACCACGTCCGCTATCTCGACGCTTTCATCGAGACGCTTGGCATCACCGACATGGTGGTCGTCGCGCAGGACTGGGGCACCGCGCTCGCCTTCCATCTCGCCGCACGGCGGCCGCAGCGGATCCTCGGCCTCGCCTTCATGGAGTTCATCCGCCCCTTCGAGAGCTGGGACGATTTTCACCAGCGTCCGCAGGCGCGCGAATTGTTCAAGGCAATGCGCACGCCTGGCATCGGTGAGAAGCTTGTTCTGGAAGACAACGTCTTCGTCGAAAAGGCGCTGCCGGCCTCGGTTCTGCGCACGATGAGCGATGCTGAAATGGCCGCCTACCGGGCGCCGTTCCCGACACCGCGATCGCGCAAGCCGATCCTGCGGCTGCCGCGCGACCTGCCGATCGAAGGCCAGCCCGCCGATGTCGCCGCCATCAGTGAGCACGACCATCGGGCGCTCCGGGCTTCCTCCTACCCGAAGCTGCTTTTCTCAGGCGATCCGGGCGCCCTCGTCTCGCCGCAGGCGGCACGGGAATTCGCGGTGGGCCTGAAGAACTGCCGGTTGATCGATCTCGGACCCGGCGCGCATTATCTGCAGGAGGACCATGCCGACAGGATCGGTACCGCCATTGCCGAGTGGATTCCCGAGATAGCCTTCGAGAGCCATGCCGCCGAACCGGCGTGACGTTATCACGCCGCCGTAGCTTCTTACGCGGGTGCCTCTCTATTTGTGCCGCCGAGCAGCGCCTTCAAGGTTTCGTATCGGCGCATAAGCCGTGACGAACCGACTTTCCTTGCGACCGTCAGCACGGTGCCAAGTTCCAATTCTGCGCCGGTGCGATCACCCAGTTGAATGAGCAAAGCCGCAAGCGAGAGCCGGGCGTCGGCGGCATTAACCGCCGAACCGATCTCATTCCAGCGCGAGTATGCAACTTGCAGTTCTCCAATGGCCTCGGCCAAGCGGCCTTCCCGTATGAAAAGCTCGGCCTTGGCTTCCGAGGTGAGCGCCCGGATAGATGCCATCGGCCAGCGCTGTGGCTGGGTTTCCAGTTCGGCGATGACCTGCTTCGCGCGCTCCAGTCGATCCGTTCGTGCCGCCACCTTTGCCAGAGTGGCGAGAATCAAACCCCGACGCTGCAAGGTCGGCCAGGCGGACCCGATCAGGGACCGATCGAGAGCGCTGAACGCGGCTTCTGCCTGTCCTTGCTCGAGCTGCAGCAATGCAAGGCCCGGCTGAGGGTCCCAGCCGACCGCATGGGCGCCACGATACGCAGCTTCCGCCTCGGTGAGGTCCCCTGCCGCAAGATGGATGTCGCCTAACACGCGCAACGCGTCGCCCATCGCCCAAGGCGCATCGAGCGCAAGTTGGTCGAGGGCGGTGCGCACCAATGCTTCCGCTTCCTTCAGCGTGCCGTGCACGCCGAGCACCTCGGCCCGATGCAACCGGCACGAGCCCGACAGATCCTCTAGCCCGTGGCCCCTGCACCAATTCTCGTAACCGAGGGTCCACTGGTTTGCTCTCGACCAGTCGCCGAAATTTCGGCAGGCCCAAAGGACGTTGCAATAGAGAATTCCGCCGACCACCGGATCGACGTCGCTGGACAAACCGAGGGCGGCGGCGGCGTCCTGATCTTCCAGTCCGGATTGGGTGTCGCCAAGGCAAAGCTTGAAAAAACCACGATAGACAAGGCCGAGCGACTCCACGACCGGATCTTCCAGATGTTTGCCGACGACGCAGGCCTGCTCGGCAAACGCCAGCGCCTGTTCCGGTTCCGCGTCCGCTGCCTTGATCCGCGACCCCATCCAACACCAAAGGCCGTGCTCCCGGCTATCGGTGGCGGTGCCGATCAATGCTGCCGCGCGCTGATGCCAGCCCTTGGCGACGGCAAGCTCTCCTCGCTCTAGGTGGATCCGCGCAAGTGTGATTGCCGGAGCAGCGGCCCGCGAACCTTGCCCAGCAATGCTGTATGCCCGCACGGCACGCGTCAGCGGCGGGATGGCTTCGGCCGGCCGCCCCATGCATTCCAGAGCCAGCGCCCATTCCTCGAGATCGGCGGTGACCAGCTCGTCGGCAGTGTCCGCTTCGGCGAACAAAGCCGCGGCCTCATACCATTTCCTGGCCGAAGCAGCCGCCCGCGCGGCGGTCAAGATCTGCAAGCTAGCGCTCGAATGCGCAGTCGACGGATCAGGGAGAACCGGCGTTCGTTCCGAAACGGCTGGCGGATCGAGACACATCCGGTAGCCGAACCGCGGCAGGTTGCGCAGTGCCGTTTCCATGCCGCCCTGGCGAAGGATGCTGCGAGCCAGGCTGGCAACACGCTGCAGCGAGGCTTCGGTCACCGTGACGCCCGGCCACAGCGTTTCGAGCAACTCTTCCTTGCTCAAAGCCCGGCTCTGATGGCGCAGAAGAATGGCTAGGAAATCGAAGACCAGAGGTTGCGCCTCGATCTCCCTGCCGGCGAGGCGAAGGCCGCGAGCTTCCTCGTTCAGCTCGAAGTCGCCGAAGCAATACATCCCCATCGGCAGCATCCCTCCTACGACAATGGGCAAAGGATCAGAAGAAGATAAGAGCGGCGTAAGGACTGTTGGCCGCCCCTCCTGTCATTCTTCATGTGCCTGGCCGGCCAAGGAGCATTTTAGCTCAGCAGCCCCGGGGATGTCATCGGCAGCGATCGCCGTCCGGCGACATTTGAACCCAACACAAGGAAACTAGGAAAATGCATAAGTACATCATTGAAAGGGACATTCCGAAGGTCGGCACTTTCGAGCGAGAGCAGCTTCGCGAGGCATCCAAGGCTTCGAACGCCGTTCTTGCCGAACTCGGCCCCGAAATCCAGTGGGTGGAGTCGTTCGTTGCGGATGACAAAACGTTCTGCGTCTACCTCGCGAAGGACGAAGCGATCATCCAACGCCATGCCAAGATGAGCGGCTTCCCGGCCACAAAGATCACGCAGGTGAAGCGCCTGTTCGATCCAACGACCGCCTACGCGCAGGCCTAGCAGGGAGGGACGGATCGTGAAGCTCTTTTCAGATATTGTGCTTGCCGTGGCAATCTCGGCATTCTTCTGCGGCGCGGCGGATGCCCATGACATACCTGACCCGGTCCTCAACCGGTCGCGGGAGATGGCGGCCAAATACCTCAGCATCGAGGTCGCCAAAGCCGACGGTTACCAGCAGTTGTTCGAATGCACGACACATGACGAGCACGGCACGATGGGTGTACACTTCATCCATCCCGGTCGTGCCGGTGACGGCAAGCTGGTGCTCGGCGAGCCGGACGTGCTGACCTACGAACCTGAGCCCGACGGCTCCATGCAGCTCGTTGGCATGGAATATATAGTCTTCGAGAAGGACTGGAAGGGCAAGGGCGTTCCCGAGTTTCTCGGACGCACTCTCCAGCGCAAGACGACGGTGGGCGTTCATCCCGTGGACCCCTACTACGAGCTTCACGTCTGGCACTGGCGGCACAATCCGGCCGGCATGTTCGCCGACTGGAACCCTTATGTGAGCTGCGAACACGACATGTCTTGACTGGTGTTACGCAGCGCCCAGGAGGGCCATTGCATGGCTCTCCCAACATTTCGCGGCCGACATCTCGGAACCGTGTCTCCCATCCCTCGAACCACAGGAAATATTGCCATGCTGATCGGACATACAGAGCCGGATTTAATCGCCGATCATCCCGATAGTTCGCGGTTCGTCGCCGCAATCGTCGAAATGTGTCTCGCCGTTCCACGCGCCTTAGCCCGCATCATCCGGATCCGGCGTGACCGCGCATTGCTTTACGAACTGCCGGACTACCTGTTGCGCGACATCGGCATAAACCGCTCGGAGATCCAGTCGATTACCTGGCTCGGCGGCAGGGGCGTCGGCCACCAGCCACCCTTACCAGAAGCAAATCATGGTAGCGTGGACATAGCGGGAGAGTATCTTCTCATCTGAACAGCCGCAATCTGTGCCGTTGGCTCGTTAGGAGGGTCCTATCGTCAATTCGGTCGCAACGACAAACCGGCATGTCCCTTCGGCCGAGCCCATTAGCCCAAAACCGTCGACAGGCAGAGAAAGCGCTGCTAAAAGCCCGCGCCACAGACAGGATTCCATGAAATTGGCTGAATACATCGAACAAGCGGTATCGCGCCGCCGCACTTTCGCGATCATTGCTCACCCTGACGCCGGCAAGACGACGCTCACCGAAAAGCTGCTTTTGTTCGGCGGCGCGATCCAGCTTGCTGGCGAGGTCAAGGCCAAGAAGGACCGCATCCAGACCCGGTCCGACTGGATGAAGATCGAACGCGAGCGCGGCATTTCCGTGGTCACCTCGGTGATGACCTTCGAATATGAGGACACTGTCTTCAACCTGCTCGACACGCCCGGCCACGAGGATTTCGCCGACGACACTTATCGCACGCTGTCGGCGGTCGACAGCGCGGTGATGGTCATCGACGCCGCCAAGGGCATCGAGCCGCGCACGTTGAAACTGTTCGAGGTCTGCCGGCTGCGCGATATCCCGATCATCACCTTCGTCAACAAGATGGACCGAGAAAGCCGCGACCCGTTCGACATCCTCGATGAGATCGAGCAGAAGCTGGCGCTTGATACCGCACCGATCACCTGGCCGATCGGCCGCGCCAAGACCTTTTCCGGGACCTACCATCTGGCGCTGAACGCGGTTCGCAAGGGCGACGCCGAAAAGGAGCGCACGCCGGTCAACGGCCCCGATTCCAACCGCGTCGCCGGCCTGCTGCCGGAGAACGACCGGGAGGCCTTCATCGAGGAGCTGGAGCTGGCACGCGCGGCCTGCCGCCCGCTCGATCTGGAAGCCTTCCGCGAAGGCCATCTGACACCGGTCTATTTCGGCTCGGCGCTGCGCAATTACGGCGTGCGCGACCTGATCGAGGCGCTCGGCGCCTATGGGCCGCCGCCGCGCGCGCAGGAGGCTGATAGCCGCAAGGTCGAGGCGACCGAGGACAAGATGACCTCCTTCGTCTTCAAGATCCAGGCCAATATGGACCCCAACCACCGCGACCGCATCGCCTTCGTCCGCGTCTGCTCCGGCAAGCTCGAGCGCGGCATGAAGGCCAAGCTGGTGCGCACGGGAAAGCCGATGAGCCTGTCGGCGCCACAATTCTTCTTCGCCCGCACCCGCGTCACCGCCGACGAGGCGTTTGCCGGCGACGTCGTCGGTATTCCCAACCACGGCACGCTGCGCATCGGCGACACGCTGACCGAAGGCGAGGAGATCCTGTTTCGCGGCGTGCCGAATTTCGCGCCGGAAATCCTGCGCCGCGTCCGCCTCGGCGACGCGATGAAGGCCAAGAAGCTCAAGGAGGCGCTGCACCAGATGGCCGAGGAAGGCGTCGTGCAATTGTTCTCGCCGGAGGACGGCTCGCCGGCCATCGTCGGCGTCGTCGGCGCCCTGCAGCTCGATGTCCTGAAAGAGCGGCTGAACTTCGAATACACACTGCCGGTCGATTTCGAGATGTCGCGCTTTTCGGTCTGCCGCTGGATCTCGGCCGACGATAAGGCCGAGCTCCAGCGCTTCATCGAGGCGCATCGCGGCGACATTGCCCGCGATCTCGACAACGATCCGGTGTTCCTCGCCCAGCATGCTTTCTCGCTCAATTACGAGGCTGAACGCTGGAAGGCGATCAGCTTTGCGGCGGTAAAGGATTATCAGGTCCGCGACAAAGCGGCTTGATGCGCTCCTTCCCTTCTCCCCTTGTGGGCCTGTTGCGCAGTAACCGGGGATGTTTGGATGGGGCGGGATCGCAGGGATTTCGCTCGTCTTTGTGAGCTCCGCCCCCTTGTTTGGGGTTTCGGCGGCGGTTTCGGCCCGGGCGGCCGGGCTGCGGGCGCACCTATCCCGTGATGGCGGCCCATCGGCGCATGTTGAAGGCGATCGCCGCCAATGTCACCTGGGCGGTGGCCTTCGCCAGTCCGACATAGCGGATATTGGTCAGCTTCATGCGGTTCTTGAGCGTGGCGAAAGTGGTCTCCACCGCCGCTCGCCGTCTGGCGATCAGGCGGTTGTAATGTTTGAGCCGCGGCGGCAGCGCATGGTGCTTGTTGGG